>NZ_AP017312.1:3472500-3705000 GCF_002355375.1 Aneurinibacillus soli
TTTTCCCATCTGATGGGTTATATGGATTTGGCGCTAGATAGTTCAATTCCGCTTTCAGAAAACCCACAACCTTCTCCTTTGCCTGTTGGGCAGAAATTACATTTTTTATTTCCGGAAGCGGCTGCTTAAATCCATTGAGATTGTAATCGGTAACATCCCCTGTCTCGGCATCAATCGTAACCCATGCTCCTTCGCCGATGACACGGACATCTTTTTCTTTACGCATGAACGTTACCGAGTAGTTCAAAATTTTGTCTGGATCATTATTGTACAGATTCGGTGTAACACTCGCTGTATACAAGCTTGACAGGCGACCTGGAACCGCACGACGCACATACTCTTCCGCTTTCGCTTGCGCCTGTTGCTGTGTCACATTTACCTTGATTGCGGCGTTCTCTCTCATTTTCATGTCGTACGACATGCCGTATACATTCGTTCTGATCACTTCGCCTGTCTCAGCATCTACCGTTGCACCTGTATATTTAGACATACCGTCTTTTGCTTGCCAGGAGATGTCCCATATTTTGCGCTTATATGGCATCGTTTCTTCCCGGTAGCTTTTATTTTGCACTTCCATCTTATCATCCACCTGTACCATCTGGCGCGCCCTTGCGATTGCCTGATCTGCATCAAGCTTCAAATTAGTAGGCACCGATACGGAAGTAGAAGACAACGGAGTAGCGCTTTGGATCGTATATCCCGATTCCAACCCTGTGTTAATATCAAGCGGTTTACCTGTTCTAGCATCAATCACAGCCGTCGGAAGCGTGCCATAGAAAGAATCCGTCAACTGGACAGACGGGACATAAGCTAGCTCTACTTTACCATTTGGACGATCCGTATTTGGTAAATAAGCCACCTCCATTTGCAGCTTATCTGTATAGTTCTTCAAGATTTCTTCCTTTGACTTTACCTGTCCTTTTTCGAAGGCAAGCTTTTTATCCCAGGAGAAATCCAGATATCGAACGTTTCCTTTGCGATCATATGAAAGGCGCAATCCCTGATTTACTACCGGAACCCCATCTTCGATCCGCTCAAAATAGAGGGATTGGTCAAAAAACTGCCCCCCTGTATTACTACGGAATTGCTTCTCCGACTCTGCATTAAGCCGTAGATTGCTGGCGTATGATCCGTATTGTTTTTTTACAAGGGAGCGAGCATCCTCGATTACTTTTTCATAGTCCCATGTTGGAGGGAGAGGACTTGCCTGTCCGTCCTGAGAAGACCAGCGCTGAATGCTCACAAGCGTTCCGTCACTTGCATCAATTGATACCGTAATCCCGCCTTGTTCCTCCGGTGCGTTAGATTGCCATGACAAATTCCACTGGGTTCGCTTCGTATAATTGTTGGTGTCAAGCTCCACGCGCTCTTCCTTGTAAGAATCAGGTATCGAAACAATTTGTTTCGCTTTCTGTATAGCCTGCTCCCGTTTAATAGCTGTATCGGTTTCTCGTGCTGTAGAGACAGAAGCGCTGTCTGCTTTTACTTCCTGTGCCATAACATTATACGGCAGCATTCCCCCTGCTAGAATGACACCTGCGATGACTACTCGGGTCCATCGCTGCTGTTCACGTTTTCCCATTCACACACTCTCCCCTTGTATTTTTTCCATTACACTATGTATGACGAAATTCACAAGAAATTGTTTCAATTTTTTCTAAAAATAAGAAAAAATCCGAACACCCTACTTTCCACAGGGAAAGGCAGGGTGTTCGGATTTTACCAGTTCTTCTGTCCGGCCATTTTATCCATTCAGCACGGTTCCCCCATTTACATGAATGACCTGGCCGGTAATATAGGATGCATCCTCTGAAGCAAGAAACACATAGCTTGGTGCCAATTCATCTGGCTGTCCTGGGCGCTTCATCGGCGTATTCTTGCCGAACTGCGCCACCATCTCCTGTGGGAAGGTAGCCGGGATAAGTGGTGTCCAGATCGGGCCTGGCGCAACAGCATTGACGCGAATGCCTTTTTCCACAAGAGATTGAGACAGAGATCGTGTAAAAGATACGATAGCCCCTTTACTTGAAGCATAATCAATCAGTACAGGATGTCCTTTGTACGCTGTAATGGATGTCGTATTGATAATTGTGCTGCCCAGTTTAAGATGAGGGAGCGCTGCTTTTGTCAAATAGAACATGGAGAAAATGTTCGTCTGAAATGTACGATGCAACTGTTCGGACGTAATGTTTTCAATCCCATCCTGCACATGCTGCTCACCCGCATTATTCACAAGAATGTCAAGACGACCAAATTCACTCACAGCTTTTTGTACAGCATCCTCGCACACGTGCTCATCACCCACGTCTCCGGCAATGAGCAAGCAGCGCACCCCTTCTTTTTCGACGAACTGTTTCGTTTGTTCCGCATCCTCATGCGCTTCAAGATATAAAATGGCAACCTCTGCTCCTTCTTTTGCATACGCGATGGCCACTGCGCGCCCAATGCCGCTGTCACCACCGGTAATAAGAGCTACTTTTCCTTTCAGCTTTCCAGCTGCTTGGTATGATGTACATTCTGCCGCAGGCTGTGGCTTCATCTGCGTCTGAAGGTCCGGCTGTAGATATCCTTCTTGAGAAGGCTGTGTCGAAGGGACAACTGTGTTCTCTGGTTTGTTCATGCTTGTCATGCTTATCGTCTCCTTTCCAAAATACGTCTAGGCTACACTAGATGGTGTTCCCTTTTCTCCCTCTTCTGACACACAAAAAAAGGACGAAACCATGTGGCTTCGCCCTTCCTACTATTTCAGCATCGCTGCATATACTTGTTCGTCAAGCGCCTTCGCTTTTTCCAAATCATACGTTTTCTCAAACACCGGCTCCTGGGTGATTTTTGCGCCCCAGAACATCGTTTCGTACACACCTTTGATCGCAACCTCGATGTTGGATAATGGCATCGCCACGCCTTCCATCTTGTCTTCCAGAATGGTGCAGCTTCCGGCGATAGAATACACCGTACCCAGTCCGATCACACATAACGTTACGTTTGGATTCGCCTTTACGTTCGCCACGATTCGGGATGAATTCGTTACCGAGAAACGTACACGGTCAGCCGCCGCTGCCTTCACCCACGAAATTGCATTTACATTTGGTACACTCGTCTCTGCGTCGACCGTGCTTAAAAGCACCAATGTTTCACCGTTGAATAGCTCCATCTGCTGTTCGGTTAATGCTGTTGGAATCTCTTGTTTACCTGCCATATTCATTTCCCCCTACATCGCTTTTTTTCCTTTGCCAAGGTAAGCGGCACGCACTTCCGGATTCGCGGCAACTTCACGAGCGGTTCCACCAATGACGATCTGGCCACGTTCAAGCACACAGGCATGATCAGCAATCCCTAAGGCAGCTTTGACGTTTTGCTCTACCAAAATAACGGTCGTACCAAATTCGTCTTTTAGCTGCCGTAACATTTCCATAATCCCTTTGACAATAAGCGGGGCTAAGCCCAGAGATGGTTCATCAAGCATAATCAACTTCGGATTGGCCATCAGGCCGCGCGCGATCGCTACCATCTGTTGCTCTCCCCCACTTAAAAGCCCACCCGGACGGTCAAGCATTGATTTCAGGCGTGGGAATACATCGAGTACTTTTTCATAATCCCGCATAACCTGGCGATGTTCCTGACGAAATCGATGGTACGATCCTAGCATAAGATTATCTTTTACAGAAAGAGAGTCAAATATTTGTCGGCGTTCGGGAACGAGTGCAATCCCTTTCTTTACAACACTCTCGGCCCTTATACCACTAATGTTTTCGCCTTCAAACATAATTTTCCCTTCTTTGGGAGTGTAAACTCCCGCGATTGTTCCAAGTAATGTGCTTTTTCCAGCTCCGTTCGATCCAACAATCGCAAAAATTTCCCCTTTTTCAAGTGAGAAGGAAATCCCATTTAAGACATGCAAATAGCCGTGATACGTATGGAGACCGTTTACGCTCAGCATGGCATCTCCTCCTCTTCATCCTCTTCTTCTCCCAGGTAAGCAGCAATTACCTTCGGATTGTTGTAGATTTCCTCCGGTTTTCCCTCTGCAATCTTGCCGCCATAATCAAGTACAACAATATTGTCAGCTACCGCCATGACCGTCTCCATGTCATGTTCGACAAAGAGGAACGTCATGCCCTGTTCGCGCATTTTCAAGATGACATTCACAAGCTCACGCGATTCTTCCGGATTCAGTCCAGCCATCGGTTCATCAAGCAAAATGAGCTTCGGCTCCGCGGCTGCGGCACGTGCAATTTCAAGCAGACGCTGGTTGCCATATGGCAGCAGAGCCGCACTCTCATATGCGTATGGAAGCAACCCTACCGCCTCTAAGTAGCCGAGCGCCTTCTCTACCATTCGCCTTTCTTCCCGTCCGACACCAGGCAAGCGAAACCCCGCTCCAAGCAGGCCCGTACCCGTCCGCAGGTGCATGCCGGTCATCACATTTTCAATGACCGTCATATTATTAAAAACCTGTAAATTTTGAAAGGTACGAGTAATGCCGAGTTTCGCGATCTGATGCGGCTTTTTGCCTGCAAGCTCCTGTCCCTGGAATCGAATCGAGCCCGTTGTTGGCGGCATTAATGCCGTAATCATATTAAACAGCGTCGTCTTACCCGCTCCATTCGGGCCGATAACGGCTACGATCTGCTGCGTATGCATGGCAAATGACACGTCATGAACAGCTGTAACGCCCCCGAAGCTTTTCGTTATGTTATCCACTTCCAAGAGTATAGGTGCTGTCATTACTTATCTCCTCCTGCCATCCGTACCGGTGTCTCTGCCTGTTCGGCTGAAGCGGTGACTACAGGAGTTGCCGCTACCGGTTTCGCTTTCTTCGTACCAAATTGCTTGCCTACGAGCTTCTGCAGAGATGGTAGCAGACCTTCTGGCATATAGATGAGAAGCGCAACAAGCAAGATACCGAAGAATACAATCTCGAATTCCCCACCTGCATTGCTTATGACCATCGGGATCACTTCTTTTAATCCTTCGCTTAAAAAGACGAACGCCATGGCTCCGACAAGCGGCCCCCATATATTCGCCACTCCGCCAATAATAACCATGATCAAAAAATTAATCGATGCTGTCGCTTCAAACAACTGTGGACTAATAAATGTAATATAGTGAGCGTACAGACTGCCTGCAACAGCCGCATATGCGGCACTCATCATAAAAACTTGCAATTTATACGTCTGGCTATTTACCCCGATTGCATTCGACGCCACTTCACTGCCGTGAATCGAACGAAGCGCCCGGCCAACACGTGATTGAATGACATTACGTGCAAACAAAATGCCACAAAGTACAAGCGGCCAGACCAAATAGTAATAGTCCATATCCGTCACAAACTCTATGCCAAACACATTCAATGCCGGAATACCAGAAAACCCATCCAGCCCTCCTGTCACACTCTTAAGCTGCTTGAAAAAGATAAAAATAATCACACCAAATCCAAGTGTCGCCAGTCCAAGGTAATGCTCTGTCAGCTTCAATGCCGGTACACCTATGATGTAAGCGATCACAATTGCTACCAGGATACCAGCCAGAATACCAGCCAGAGCCGGCCAGCCCAGCTTCACCGTACAGATCGCTGACATATAGGCTCCCATTCCATAAAACGCCGCATGGCCGAGCGAAATCTGCCCGGCATACCCCATCAGCATCGATAATCCCGTCCCCACAATCGTATACAGGCCGACTAGTACCATCATGCCATGAACGTATGGCGATGGAATGACAATCGGAAGAACGAGAAGGATCGCGAGCAGCAGGAGCGGGCCCTTAAGACTTCGATTGTACAGTAAATCAATTCCCGTTTTCATACATGTGCCCCCTTACACCCGTTTTCCAGACGATTTGGCAAAAATTCCGTTCGGCAGAAGAAACAAAACGAGCAGCAGTACCCCAAAGCTGACCGCATCTTTGAAGCCAGTCGTCCACAATCCTTCTGTAAAAGATTCTAATAATCCAATAATCATCGCACCAAGAATGGCTGCGGGAGCATTGGAAAGCCCACCAATCACCGCTGCAATAAACGCCTTCATTCCAAGCATCAGACCCATATTGTAAGAAGCGCCGGAGATCGGTGCGATAATAATGCCCGCAATCGCACCAAGTCCGCCGCTCACACTGATAGACAGAAACGACATTTTTTCCGGCCGGATGCCCATCAGTCTGGCGGCAAACCGATTCACAACACAAGCAATAACCGCCTTGCCGACAAATGTTTTTTCGAAAAACAAATACATGGCCACAAGGCTTAAGAGGGAGACACCTATCGCCCACACACTTTGCTGCTGAATAATCGCACCGCTAATCGAGAAGGGCTGACCGTCCGTAAGTGGACGTAACATATGTGGCTCTGTGCCCCAGATAAATAACGCGATCCCACGAAATGCAATGGCAACACCGATCGTAATAATGATAAGAGTTGGTACACTCGAATGACGAGCCGGATAAATCGCTATCCGCTCAAATAAACCCGCGATTAGCACGACAACGAGAATGCTTATGATGATTGCGACTCCGTACGGTAATCCAGCCCCGACCGCTGAAACGCATACGAGAGCACCAAGCATCGCAAACTCCCCCTGCGCGAAGTTGAGTACACCGGTAATGTTATACGTAATGACAAAACCCATCGCGATTAGTGCGTATATGCTTCCAATCGTCAATCCTGAAAAAATAAGCTGAACGATCTGGCTAAGGGACTCCACGCTGTATCACTCCCCTGTATTGTTTTTTACCGAAATGTTATTGAAAAGAAAGGAAGGCCGACCCCCGCTCCACCGGAAAGCGGATGCCGGAATCAGCCTGCCTCTATTAGTTCTCTTTCAATGTCCACTTGCCGTCTTTGATTTCAATAATCGCCAGGGAGTCAGACTTCAGACCGTTATGATCTTGTGCTGACATATTGAATGTGCCCGTTACCCCAATAAACTCTTTTGTACCTTCGATCGCAGCAACAATCTTCTCCGGATCGTCTCCTGCTGTCTTCAGCGCATTTGTGAGAATTTCAAACGCATCCCATGCGTGACCGCCGAATGTACCTGGCGAATAGCTGTGTTTTTCGGTGAACAGCTTGTTGTAAGAATCTAAAATCGACTTTTGCTTGCTATCAGCCGGTATTTGATCGGCTACAAGCAAACGACCTGCCGGAAGGATAACACCGTTGGCAGCTGGACCTGCCAGCTCGATGAATTTGTTGTTAGCGATGCCATGTGATTCAACAATCGGCATCTTCATGCCCAACTCGCGGACGTTCTTCGTTACAACTGCTGATTCCTGCGCCGTTCCCCAGATTACGACAGCCTGCGGATTCGCCTGCTTCACACGCGTCAGCATCGGTTTCGCATCATTAACGGTGGCTTCAAATACTTCTCTGCTTACAATTTCGATACCGGCTGTTTTCGCCAGTGCCACGAATTCTTCTTCCCCGCTAGAACCGAACGGATTATCTACACCGAGCCATGCTACTTTTGTCAGCTTGTTCGCTTTCAAATATTCGACTACACGCGGCACTACAACATCGTCGCCCTGAGCCGTTTTAAATACATACTTTTTCACCGGCTTGTTAACTTTCTTGCTCGCCGCGAGGGAAATGTATGGAATTTTTGATTTTTCTACCTGCGGAATCATCGCAAGCGAGTTACCGGATATTGTTCCGCCAATAACAGCTACTACTTTGTCCTGCTCGATTAACTTCTTCACCGCAATAACGGCTTCATTCTGGTCAGACTTGTCATCATACGCCACAACTTCAATTTTCCGACCATTAATGCCGCCTTCTGCGTTTACTTTGTCTGCCATCATCTTAATCGTATCCATCTCCGGCTTGCCGAGTGAACTTGCACTGCCAGATGCGGAGAATACACCGCCAATTTTGATCGTATCGCCCGCTTTTGCATCACCGGATGCTGGTTTTGTTTCTGTTCCTTTACTTGAACAGGCTGTGATGGAGGAAGCCAGGAACAAACTGCATACTACTAAAGGCCATTTCTTCATGTGATAAATTCCCCTTTTCTTCTCTTTTATTTTTTATGATTGCTGTGCAGCAGCGGTTCTGTGATCTCCATCAATTCTCCTGTTAGAATGTGCTGCACAGGCATGGCTTCTGTTTTCCAGCTATAAGGTGGTTCTGTTCCCCAGAATGTTGCCCGCTGCGGATCACTGAGATGCCACTTTACAGGCTCCCAATCCGGGTCATTCGTGAAGTAATCTCCGGTGTACAATTCAATGCGATGCCCGTCCGGATCACGCACATAAACAAAAAAAGCATTAGACGTACCGTGACGCCCCGGGCTGCGCTCAATATTGGCCGAATATCCGGCCGCCGCCAAATGATCACACGCATCAAGAATCGTTTTCGCATCGTCAATCCAAAAACCAATATGATGCAAACGTGGGCCGCTCTCACTAATGAGGGCAAGATCATGCACGCTCGGTTTGCGGTGCAACCAGGAGGCCCATAATGTCTCTTCTTCTGCTGCTCCCGTTACGGTATACTCCGAACAGCGGAAGCCCAGATTGTTCATATACCAGCCATTAATCATGTTGATGTCGGTCACAAGGCAGTTTGCATGGTCAATCCGCTTCACACGCGCGGCCCGGTGATGGGTGAACTTCTGCAGCATCCGCTCCACTTTCTCCATCTCACAAAAGAACTCAACAGGTATGCCAGACGGATCTTGAATCCGAATCGCTCGTCCCTGCCCTCGCTCTTCATCCTTTGCCAGCCAGCGCAATGGCAGATTATTCTCCAGGAAAAGCTGTGCCAGACGATCCAGCTCGTCTTCCGAACCGACGCGATACGAAATATGATGCAAGCTTGCCTCATCTGCTTTCGTCAGAATGAGACAATGATGGTTCGCGTCTTCTAATGCACGCAAATATATATGATTGGCATCTGACTCGGTTTCAATGAAACCGAGTCCACCCACATAAAAGTCACGTGCTTTTTCCAGATCTGTTACGTAAAATTCTGCATGAGCAAGCCGAATAATATCAAACTGGGCCATATGTTTGCTCCTTTGCACCCGTACGCGGTTTTTTGCCGAACTGTGGAATATGATGATCGCCTGTCGCTACGTGAACAACCTGTGTTTCGGTATAGAATTCGAAGCTGTAATGTCCTCCTTCTCGCCCGATCCCGCTTGATTTGGATCCTCCGAACGGAATACGAAGATCGCGCACATTTTGTGAATTCAGCCATACCATGCCGCTTTCTATTCCTTGAGCCATCCGGTGGCCTCGCTTAATATCGTTCGTCCAGATATACGCCGCCAGCCCGTATTTACTATCATTTGCCATACGAAGCACGTCTTCTTCAGTCGTAAATTTCATAACGGCCATTACAGGTCCGAAGATCTCTTCCCTGGCTACGCGCATGTCATTTGTGCAGCCTAACAGAAGTGTCGGTGCTACATAGTTCCCCTCTTTATATGTTTCTGGGATGTATCCGCTTACAACTTCTGCCCCTTCTGTCTGGGCAATGGCGATATAGTTCATGACATTCTCCCAGTGTTTGCGATGAATGAGCGGTCCTACTTCTGTCTCTTTCTCCATTGGATCACCGACTACGATGTTTGCTATCCGCTCTTTAAGCGCATCAACGAACGTGTCATGAATCGATTCGTGAAGAAACAAGCGGGAGTTTGCGGTACACCGTTCACCATTAAAAGAGAATATCCCCCAAACGACCGCATCCAGCGCACTTTCGATATCCGCATCTTCAAATACAATAGCTGGAGACTTACCACCAAGTTCCATCGAGCAGCGTTTTAATGTATCAGCACTGTTTTTAATAATTTCTGAACCGGTTGTGGTCTCACCAGTAAATGAGATCAGTTGAACATCCGGGTGCGCCACAAGTGATGCACCTGCTGTCTCACCGAACCCATGCACGATATTAAATACACCTGACGGAAGCCCGGCTTCATCTATAATGTGCGCTAGCTTATTCGCCGTAAGCGGTGACCATTCCGCCGGTTTGAGCACGCACGTATTACCGGTTGCAAGCGCGGGTGCGACTTTCCATGTCTCCAACATGAACGGTGCATTCCATGGCGTGATGAGACCTGCCACGCCCACCGGTTTATGAATGGTGTAGTTAATGAACGATTGGTCTACTTGATACGCCTCTCCAATCATGCGGCTTTTGACCATCTCCGCATAAAAGCGGAAGTTCTCCGCCGCACGAGCCGCCTGCTTCTTGGTCTGACTGACTGGAAGCCCTGTATCAAGCGATTCCAAATACGACAGTTCTTCTGCATTCGCTTCGATTAATTCAGCAATTCTGATGATATAACCGAGACGTTTTTCCACACTCATCGTACGCCACGGCCCTTCATCAAACGCCCGCCGTGCTGCCTGAACAGCCCGATCAATATCTTCCCGGAACCCTTCTGCTACCTCGTTGATTGGCTGATTATTAAACGGGCTGATATTCGTGAAGCTCTTGCCTGCTAGCCCCTCGACAAATTGGCCGTCTATATAATGAAGAACACGCTCAATGTTGTATGTGCTCATAGGCTTATTCCGCTCCTACTTTCTCGTTCAGCATCCCATACCCTACTAGCGTCTGGCGAATCTCCTCCTGTAGAGCATTAGATGGCGGTCCCATCGGCAGGCGCAAAGCCGGATTAATCTTGCCCATCATGCCCATCGCTGCTTTTAACGGTCCTGGATTCGTGTCTTTAAACAATACATCATTGAGCGGCATAAGCTTGTAGTGCAGGTCAATCGCCGCTTCTACATCTCCCGCAGCCCACAAATTATAGATATCTGCCACTTCCTTCGGAGCAACATTAGCCGTAGCGCTTACATGTCCCGCTCCTCCAATGGCGAGCATCGGATAGCAAAGAAGTTCAATCCCTGAATACAGCAGGAAATCACGGCCACAGTTAAGCAGTACCCGATTGATATGCTCAAAGTCTTTATTCGATTCTTTCACACCAATGATGTTTTTGCAGTCTTCTGACAGGCGCGCAAGCGTTTTCACTTCTAGGTTTGTAGCGGTACGTCCCGGAATATTGTAGATAATAACCGGAATATCAACCGAGTTCGCGATAATTTTGAAATGGTTATACAGCGCCTGCTGGTTCGGCTTGTTGTAATACGGCACGATAACCATGGCAGCATCCGCTCCCATCTCCTGTGCACGCTTCGTCAAATGCAGCGCTTCGGCATGATTGGTCGAGCCTGTTCCCGGAACAACAGGTACACGTCCTGCAGCCGTCTTGATCGCCGTCTCCATAACCTGCTCCCGCTCCTCGATGGTAAGCGAACTCGGTTCACCAGTTGTTCCTGTTACAGAAATTCCATGGCTGCCGCTTTCAATGTGCCATTCGATCAGGCTTTTGATTGCATCGTAGTCCACATTCATTTTTTCATCAAATGGTGTCACGATCGGTGCAATAGATCCTCGAAGTTTTTGTTTTGCTTCTTGGTACATGTATAGAACCTCCTATAATCATATATTATTATAAAATATTATATTTTCAGATATTTAATCTGAAAAAAATTTATTTTTTTATGGCATGCTTATATCTGTTGTCTTTTTCTCTGACGTTTCCTGTCGGTTCTGAAAAGCGCGAACCGTATTCATCTTATGCTTTCGAACTACTTCTTCAATCTTGGAAGGACTCGCTTTCTCTCGCAGCAGTTGAATAATATGCCGATGCTCCTCGATAGAGCGGCGCATACGCTGAGGGACAAATGTAAAAGCAGAGCGACGCAATGTGTCCATCCGGTTAGCCACTCGTTGAATCTCATCTCGCACATAATCATTCTGGCATTTGTCACAAATAACCCGATGGAATTCCTGGTTCAAATTCCCGAACACTTCAAATTCAAAGTCGTTCAGTGCCTCATTCATCTGTTCATTCAACGTTTCGAGTCTGGTCAAATCCGCTTCTATAAGATACTGCGCGCTAAGAGATGTTGCATATCCCTCCAGAACTGCCCAGACAGATAGCGTTTCAATGTATTCTTTCTCATTGATTGTGCTGACGATCGCTCCACTATACGGCTTATACTGGATAAGTCCATCAGACTCTAACTGTCGAATCGCCTCCCTCACTGGTATAATGCTTAATCCGAGGTCTTTCGCGATCTGGTCAATCACAAGCCGATGACCAGGACCGTATGTTCCTTCGAGAATTCCAGAACGAATCGAGTTGTACGCATACTGTGTTTTGCTCATCGTATTCTTTTTCATGCCTTAATCATATACAAAATCATATATGATTTCAATCTATTTTTCACAAAATCATATATGATTCGTCCATTCACACGTTTGGCACACTTTCGCTTTTACAGCGGTCGGAATAAGGGAACTCCCCTATTCCGACTGCGGCAGAAATATAGTAATTTTGAAAGCATAAGACAAAGGAAAAAGTCAAAACAATAAAGGAGAACTCATACGACATGAACATGTTTGTAGTTATGTTTATCATTTTTAAACTTGGTCTGATCGCAGGCATTGTATATTTCTATCGTTTAATTAAAAACGCGTAAAAAGCAGGTCTCTATGCTTTATACGCGTTTCTTCCCTTATAACTAACCCCGGAACTCTATGTTTACGTAAGAGAGTCCGGGGTTTTTTCATTTTTTCGCTTCAATTAACACTTCAATATCGTTCACAAAGGTACCACTTTTTCCACCTTCCTTGGCTACAAGGTATGTCGGACCGATGATCATTTCCTTATCCATCGCTTTGCACATGTCATACACCGTAAGTGCTGTAACGGAAGCAGCAGTCAGAGCTTCCATCTCGACTCCAGTCATTCCTTTTGTTTTCGCCGTTGCTTCGATTTGCAGTGTGTCCACTCCGTTATCGGTGAACTGAATATCGACTCCAGTCAGCGGAAGCGGATGGCACATCGGAATGAGATCGGCTGTTTTTTTTGCTGCCATAATACCGGCTACCTGCGCTACTGCAAGCACATCCCCCTTGCTTATCTGCCCTTCCTTAATACGTGTAAGCGTCTCCGGCTTCATAATCACACGGCTGTGCACAACAGCAGTCCGGTGTGTGACCTGTTTTTCCGTAATATCTACCATGCGAGCGCGGTTTTGTTCATTAAAATGTGTTAACTCCTCACTCATCATTAGCCCCCTATTTGCGACATGCGCCGTACTGTCGGCTTGTGCGACTGCGTCTCCTGATTTAATGCCAGTGCCATCTCATGGTTTTCCGGCTTCGTATTAATGGAGCGAACGAATACGTCCTGAATCGCTTTCTCATCTCCGACAAGAGGGCGCACATTCCATTCGTCATCCCAGTATAAACATGATTTAATGTGACCATCTGCTGTCATACGCAGACGGTTGCAGTTCCCACAAAAGTGGTCGCTTACGGGATGAATCAACCCAAATGTGCCTGCCGCTCCCGGGATGCGGTAATTTTCTGCCGGACCGTTGCCGTATACATTCTCGACTTGCTCATACGTGAGTCCCATCTCTGCTACGCAGTCAAACACCGTCTGAAGCGACAAATAGCTCGTACGCCAGCTATCGTCATTATGTCCAATCGGCATGTATTCAATAAAGCGCACCTGTAGTGGCTTATCCATAGAAAGACGAATAAAGTCTGCGATCTCATCATCATTCTGCCCCTGCATGAGTACCACATTCAGCTTCACGGGACCAAGACCGACGCGCAGTGCCTCGTCAATTCCTGCTAGCACACGCGCAAGCTCCCCACCTCGCGTAATCATGGCAAAACGGTCTGTACGCAACGAATCAAGACTGATATTAACCCGCGTCAATCCAGCTTGCTTAAGCGCTTCTGCTTTCTGTGCGAGAAAAATTGCATTCGTTGTTAATGCGATATCATTAATGCCCGGGATTGCGGACAACATTCCAATCAACTTTTCAATTTCTTTGCGCACAAGTGGTTCCCCGCCTGTAATGCGTAACTTACGGACACCCATTTTGGCTACAGCTTCCACCACCGCAGCTATTTCTTCATAGCTCATAATCTTTTCATGTGGTTCAAACTGCATGCCTTCAGCGGGCATACAGTACACACAACGCAAGTTACAGCGATCTGTGACCGAAATCCGCAAGTAATCATGGACGCGATCGAATCGATCAACGAGGGTATTCACAAGGCATCCAGCTCCTTACTCCATTCTTTATACAACAACCAATACTATACCATTTCTCCTATCAGAAAAGAAGAGTTCTCAATGCTTGCCGCAAGCGTAAGCCTACGCTACACTAAAAACATTCACTGGATAGAAAAGCTAAGGAGATACAAAAATGGACACACGCTACTCACGACAACTATTATTCGCTCCAATCGGACGCATCGGACAGGAGCGCCTTAGTAAAAGTCGGGTCGCGGTCGTCGGCATGGGGGCGCTCGGCACGGTGCTTGCCAATCATATGGTACGAGCAGGCGTCGGCTTCGTTCGTCTCATTGACCGTGACTTCGTGGAGCCGAGCAATCTACAGCGCCAGATGCTGTACGACGAGAACGATGCGCGGAATCACCTGCCGAAAGTAATGGCTGCCTATGAAAAACTTCACCAGATTAATAGTGAGGTCACTATTGAACCGATGATCGCTGATGTCACCGCAGTCAACGCCGAAGAACTGCTGCAAGACTGTGATCTTATTCTAGATGGAACGGATAATTTTCAAATTCGCTTCTTGCTTAACGATGTCGCCGTCAAGCACCGCATCCCGTGGGTGTACGGGGGGGCGGTCAGCTCTAAAGGCATGTTCGCTGCCATTCGTCCGCATGAGACACCATGCTTGCGCTGTCTATTCCCGAATCCGCCAGAAGGTGGAGAAACGTGTGACACGGCAGGCGTCATCGGTCCGATCATTCATATCGTCGCATCGTATCAAGCAGTGGAAGGACTAAAGCTTTTGCTTGGGGATGAGAAAAACTACAATCCGAATCTCGAACATATGGAAGTGTGGCGTAATCTTCATACGCAGATGAATATCGGGGGTTCCCGCAATTCGGACTGCCCGGCATGCGGACATGAACAGTTTGATTTCTTAACGCTAACAGGAGACGAAGATACAGTTACCTCAATGTGCGGGCGTAATAGTGTCCAGATCAGTCCCGTAAAAGAGCGCTCGCTTGATCTGGAACGATTAGAAGTGCAGTTCCGTCCACTCGGAGAAGTTGAACGTAATCGCTTCCTGCTGCGGTTTCATGTTGGGGAGCATACGCTTGTCATCTTCCCAAACGGGCGAGTGGTGATTCAAGGAACGGACGATATTTCGATGGCGCGGACGTTGTATGCACGGTATATCGGGATATAACATAGCATACGAGATCAAAGAAAGCTGTCCTGAATTTAGGGACAGCTTTCTTACTAATAAAAGTATCTAAAGTAAAAACAAGGATAAAAAATGGAACATTTTTCTTGATGATTGCGTCTTATATATATGCAAGCATATTTTATGTAGGAGGTTGCTCAATGAAAAAACCGATGTTCATGTTATCAGCAATATTAGCTAGTAATTTACTTCTGATTCCTGCCGTACTAGCAGAAGTACGCGAACCATCTGCTTCTATGGAAACAGAGCACGTACTATCCATTCAGGAATTGCCCAAGCCCGTAAAGGATTCACTTGATAAGCTGTATGTATATAAGCCAGAGTTGAAAGGACTACCCATCAAGATTACCCAAACAAAAGACCCGGTTTCTTCGATAAATCAATATTCCTTAGATTTCAAGAACGACCCCAACATGATACACGCTATTATTGGACAAGATGGAACCTTACATTATTTTCAGATAAGCAAACCCGGTGAAAAGTCAGAACGTCGCCCATCCGATGAAGAGGCAACTAAAAAGGCAAAAGAATTCTTAACGGCTATACATGGTAGCAACAATAACTATATAGTCTCACATGTTACAAATGGAGGTTATACCACCACCGATCGAGATGGAAAAGAGTCCGTAACAGCCTATGCAAGCGTTACGTTTATTCCACTTATAAACGGAATACCATATAAAAGTTCTTTTTTCCTTCAAATCGATGTCAATCAAGCCGGGGAAGTCGTTAACTACTTTAACCATAATGATCCTATTAACCCAAAAGACTTTCCTATTGCAAAAAATGTCCTGTCTAAGGAAGATGCCGAAAAAGCTTTTTTACAGTCTCTCACTATGAACTTATATTACGAGGATGAAGAAACCGTCCGTGGAACAACCGATCCGAAAAACATTAGAACCATACTAAAGTATCAGCATCAAATGAAACCTATTGATGCAGTGAGTGGTAAGCCTGTTGAGGAAAATGTATACACCCAACACACAATCAGTAAGCCTGTTACAGGTCAAGGTAAAGTTTTACGAGCATCGAATGCTAAAGAAGCTGCTGCACTACTAAAATCAGAACTTGGTATTCAAGTAGATGGACTTACCTACAGAGAAGATGGAGATGGAATTAAACAGGCAAAGTTATATGAATGGACAACGAAAGATAATCTAGTCTATGCTGTCCAGACAACGGATAAAGGTGAAGTCATACGATTTGGAGCGTTGTCTGTACATAATCCTGACAAAATGAAAGGGGAAGAAAAGATACCTCGGGATAAAGCCGCTGCCCAAGCACTGGACAAGATTAAGAAGTACCTACCAACTTATGCAAAAGAAGTTCAGGTCGATTATACAGAAGAGAATTATCCACATTGGGTAGATAAAAACAACATTCCCAAAAACAATATTCTATTAGTAAGCTTTCGGGAGTTGCATGATAATATTCCGATTATGACCCGTTCAATTGATGTATGGGTCAATCTTGGTACAGGTGCTGTTGAACAAGTTTCCTTACCACCTTTGATAAACTCGGAGTTACCAGACGCGAGCAAACGAATTACTAAAGAAGAAGCTGTCAAATCATATCTGGATCATCATCCACTACAGCTCCAATATGTATGGCCTCATTATTTTGACCAGAAGGCAGAAAAACCAATTTTGGTTTACGCGCCACAAACTGAATCTTTTGTTGAATACGTAGATGCACTAACCGGCAAGATTGTTAGGCCATACGAATAATAACAAGATTACTCCATATTCGATACTCTCTTAATGGGAGTATTTTTTCATGTAAAATACAGAAAAAATAGGTGGCGGTTATGAAAAAATACATTTTCTTATTTACCCTAGTATGTATGGTTTTTTTAACAGTCTGTAATCAACAAGAAAAAGAAGTTGTAAATACACAAGAACCAGAAAAATCAATTACAGCTAGTGAAGCCAAACTACATCAAGCAGGGTTTACATACTCAGTAAATGAAGTAAAAAACAGACTTTCCAATCCATCATCACACTACAAAGGGAAGAATACGAATCCCGAGATCAAAGCAGGTGAATGGTCATTTACACCAATGAAAAATGATAAGGAAGGAAAAGTTATCTCCTCTGCTAATTCAGTAAATACATACCAAAGATTCATTATTACGCCTAATAAGAAAAATAAAGTGACTATCATATGTGCTACTACATACTTTTCAGGTGAATTAACAGATACAACATTAGAAGAAGCGATTAGAGCAGCAGAAATAACGGCTTCTGCTATGGGAATAGCAGGCGACGAAATAAAGAAAAAAATCCGTGAGTTACTTGTATCAGAGAATGAGTACAATCTAATCGAATTCGGGGACCTCGGACTAATGAAGCGTGTAAGAAAAGATGATCAATTAGGTATAACCGAATTTTCATTCATTCTCGTTACAAAAGAAAAACTTTCAAAAACCCATCTTATGGATTACACTAAATAGCGAACGAACGTTTCTATAATGCTTACTAATCCATAAAAAGGTAGGATTTTTCATATGAAAAACCAACATTACCAAGAAAAAATTTCAGAAACAATTTTAAATCGAAAGGGAGCAAATAAAATTTCGAACATCCCCTCCGAGGTAGTAAATCTATTAAATATGGGGAAAATTGAAAGTGTAAATCTGACGGAATGGTTAGCTGTTAATCATATCTCTCTGCTACACAACACTCTTCCTGAAATTTGTTTACAGAATTACATAGATGAAATATCAAATACAGTCAATAACTTAAAAGAAAAGACAATAATGAAAATTATCCCGACTATCGGAGGGAAGCTACTCGAAATACTTAGCAGAAAAAGTGAAGAAGATTATTCTGCTTATTTCCTTCCGCTTGCCATGCATAGATCAGATAGCGTTCGCTGCTGGGCAGCCTATGTAATTGGATTAAACCGTGATCTATCTATTACTGAAAAGCTTTCGCAAATTAAACCCTTTGCTGCGGATAAACATTTTGGTGTAAGAGAGATTGCCTGGATGGCAGTGCGAGAATCGATTACACAAGAGTTAACAGAGTCCATCGCTATTTTAGAAAAATGGACTGTCGAAGATGATGAGAACATCAGGAGGTTTGCTATTGAATCAACACGTCCCAGAGGAGTTTGGTGTAAACATATTACTCAATTAAAACAATGCCCTGATTTGGCGATATCATTATTAGAACATGTAAAATCTGACCCGAAAAAGTATGTTCAAGATTCGGTCGGCAATTGGTTAAATGATGCCAGCAAATCACATCCTGAATGGGTCAGCGTTCTTTGTGACGAATGGCTAAGAACTTCTGATATAAAGGAAACAAAGCGGATTGTGACCAGAGCCAGAAGAACGATCACGAAAAACATGTAAGGCTTTTTCGAATACCTTTATGTTACAAAAGAGGAAAAAGCATTGCAAAGTAGATGTATGAAAAATATAGAAAATAGAAGGATGGTTAGGTGAGATCGTGAAGGTAATAACAAAATGGTATCAAAATCTACAAGAAAAGAGTGAGCGTAGACGCGATACTTTAGGTCAGTTACTGCATACTTGTATTTTCTTTCCTTTATTGATGACAGCAATGATGTATCTTATGAATAACTACGGGTGGAAAAGTGCGATTCCACTTCTTATTATTACGATTATCTTCGGACATAAAACAGAGGATGCCGTTTTTCGTGTGCTTGGTCCATTTGGTTTGAAGATTATAAAGCAGCCGTATCACTTCCTGATTTCTCTACTTGTTGTGTTTAGCTATATGTATTTTGTATTAGACATGTATCACTAACATTAAAAATAGCCATCCCCCTCAAGACGAAAAGGATGGAAAATTCGTTCGTCTTTTCCATCCTTTCCCCCGTTCTCATATTTTCTCTCTTCTCTCCCTTTACTCCAACTCCCCACTTTCAAACAACTGGTTATACTCACTTCGGCTCAAGAACACATCTCGTGGCTTGCTGCTTCCGGTATAGCCAGAAATAAACCCTTTCTCCTCCATCATATCGATCAGGCGTGCCGCCCGGTTATACCCAATCTGGAAGTTGCGCTGCAATAGGGAAGCTGATGCCTGTCCATTCTCCACACAGAACCTCACCACTTCCGCAAACAACTCATCCAGATTCTCATTCATCACCGCATGGTTCAAATCTTCTTTCTCAAACAAATACTGCGGTTCACCCTGGCTGCGTACGTATTCAGTGACCATTTCAATTTCTTCATCCGATACATATGGTCCCTGTAGACGCTGTGGTTTTGAACTACCACTTGAATATAACATATCGCCGCGACCTAGCAGACGCTCGGCTCCCCCCATATCAAGAATCGTACGCGAATCAGTCTGCGACGATACCGAGAATGCTACGCGAGTTGGAATATTCGCTTTGATTAGCCCGGTAATAACATCGACGGACGGTCGCTGCGTTGCAACGAGCAGGTGAATGCCGCAGGCGCGTGCTTTCTGAGCGATGCGGCAGATCGATTCTTCTACATCCCCTGGTGCCACCATCATCAGATCCGCCAACTCGTCAATAATAATGACAATACTCGGCAGCACAAGATCCGGCTGGTCTGGATAGTTGCGGCGCATCAATTCATTGTAGCGCTTCATATCACGAGCACCCGCTTCTGCCAACTTTTCGTAACGGCTATCCATCTCCTGTACCGCCCACTTCAGCGCCGCAGTCGCCTGCTTCGGATCGGTTACAACCGGTGTAATCAGGTGCGGCAGACGGTTGTACGGTGCGAGCTCGACCATTTTCGGGTCAATGAGCAAAAGACGTACTTCCTGCGGTGTCGCCTTATACAACAGGCTGACAATAATGGAGTTGATACATACACTTTTACCGGAACCCGTAGCTCCTGCAATAAGACCGTGTGGCATTTTAGCAAGATCTACCACAACAGGTTCCCCACCGATGTCGACGCCAAGCGCCACCGTAAGCGGTGCTTCCGGCTCCTGGAACACCGGTGTCTCCAGAATGGAACGCAGGTAGACCGGCATACTATGCGCATTCGGTACTTCGATCCCGACTGCCGAACGGCCTGGAATTGGTGCTTCAATCCGAATATCACGGGCGGCTAAGCTCAGCTTAATATCGTCGATCAGATTGGTAATTTTGTTCACCTTTACACCCGGAGCAGGCTGAATCTCATAACGTGTCACGGTCGGTCCTTGCACAGCTCCAATTACTTCAGCGTTCACATTGAAATTAGCCAGTGTACGCGCCAACACATCCTGTTGATGATACACAAACGCCGTATCATGCGGCTCTGCGTCCGGAACCGCAGCTAGCAGTGCAAGTGACGGTTTATCATAGACAAGTGTCTCCTGATGTGCCGGATGCAGAGGTGATTCCAAAACCTGTGGCGACGAAACCGTTCTCTCCGGCACAAAAGGCTGTATGGCCGGCGCTTCTTTCTTCTCCGGTATCACTATCGAAATCTCAGGAACAGCAGGCAGGATAGTACTCATCTCTTCCTCTGGCTCAGGAGTTATCGGTAATGATTGTACGACGATCTCAGCAGATACAGATGCTTGTTCTATCGGTGTAGGTGGCGCTACATATGTAATTCGCACGTCTGGAGCTGCTGCTACAGGCGTTTTCGACTTCGTTTCCACTGTTGGCATCTCTGGCTCTGGAACCGACGCTGCTACTATTTCTGTAGTAGGGGCAAGCTCACGCTCAACATTCCCAGTCTGCACCGGCATTGAGGCGCTCTTGTGCTCCGGCTCAGTCGGGTGCTCTATGGCCGGTGGCGTACGATTTGAAGTAGGCTCAAGCGGCGTCTCCTTGAATGACATCGGATGCCGAAGTGACGGAGTGAGCGCCGTCGGCTTCCAGCGCTCGGTCTCTTCTTCTGATTGATCCGGTCTGCGGCGCCCATATACAGGGGAGATCACTTCGGTCGGTCGGAACGGTCGCCTCTCCTCCCGCTTGACAACGGAACGGTTCGGCGTCTGCGTATCTGCCTGTTTTTGCGGTTCCACAGACGGACGAGATGTGGAACTTGAAGAAACCGGACGGCGTGCCGATTTTTCCTGCACTGACTCAGCCTGTTTCGGCTCATCCGGAATCAGCGGAAAACGAAACGCTTCATTACGACGCGTCTGCTGCGTCCCACCTTGCTCTTCTATCTGCGGATGTTCGCGCCGAGAATCCGATGAGTAGCGCCCTCCTTTGTTCTTCGGATAAATCGTAGCCGTACGGATGGTCAGATTACGATTGGCAATCGGCACGGAAGACGGCGCGTCCGTCTCTCTTCTGAATTCTTCTGTTTCAACTTCTTCTTCATCTATTTGAAACCACTTTTTAAATCGCTCTATCCAGTTTTTCACTGTTCTGTTCTCTTCCTTTCCCCACAGCACTGTACGATGTGTTGCTATATTATTGTAGCATGCCTTTACTTGCTTTTCCTATCTCCTCCTGGTATATGAGTGAAATTGGGCCATTTTTTCCTCGAATTCTTTTTGTGTATAATGAACGTACAAAAAATTTTTAAGTAAAGTTAAGCATAAAAGAACGGTCTTTTGTATGAAACATATACAGGGCAAGTATAATATTAAAGCGGTTTCTACCATTGTGAGAATTACAACACATACACTTCGTGCCTGGGAACGACGCTACGGAATCATTGAGCCGCAGCGCACTGAATCCGGACATCGATTATACACCGAGGAAGACGTTGCTGCGCTGGCTCAAGGAACAAGTGGACAAAGGACTTCATATTAGTAAAGCTGTCGATCTGCTCAAAAATGGAGAGATGCATCATCCACGTAAACCAGCTCTCCGATCCAAACATGCTGCTCACACTGAGCACCCGCTGATCACACGCAAACAACACGAACTAATCGAGGCCCTACTTGCGTTTAACGAATCAGAAGCTCACCATTTTCTTGATTTATGCCTGACCTTGTGGGATATGGAATCTGTGCTACACGATATCATCATGCCGGGAGAAGAATTACACACCATCCTGACTGCAATTCAACCTCATGCTGTCTGTCTATCTGTTACAATAGAAGAAAATCTCTCACAACTGTCGCAACGTGTTCATGACCTTTGGAAAGCCTACCCCACTCTCGTCATCAGCATCGGTGGACAAGCAACTCAACTACCTGCTTTCCCGGAAAACCTTGCTCCTTATGTAATCGGAACGACACGAATTGATTGGGAAGTTTGGCTATCTAACCTGCTTGATGTATTTTATCATTCGTAACAGATGGAGGCTGATAGACGATGAAAATACCTCGCATGACTGTTTTCCTGTTCCTACTTGCTTGCCTACTTCTTACCGCCGGGTGTAAGGAATATAGTACCCAAACTGTAGAAGCGCTCGGTGAAAAAGAATTAATCGGTTCATATTCTACCTATAACAAAACAATAGATAAATCGTTTACTATTGACATGGACACAACGCTTGCCATACAGATCGAAGAATTGAGTTTTAAAAAAGGGACGATGTCACTCATTGTCACCGATCCAGCGGGAACACCAGTCCTGACCAAAACGTTTCAGCCTGGTTCCTATCAAGATGGCTACATTGTACATATGAACAAAAAAGGGTCGTATACGATGACATTTTCCTTCAATCATGTAGAACAAGGAAAGCACACGATCCACTGGGAAACAGACTAATCATTTCTAGTTACATGTACATGCGACTATCCTATTATGGAATACATCCGTATGTACGATAAGGAGGCATGGTACTATGAATCCTGATTTCATTCATGTGAAAGAGATGGAAGGAACGCTCTTGCTTTCCCAAACGCTAAGAAATCATAGCTGTCGCGTCACAACAAAAGAAATTATTTTGCAGCGTCCGCATTGTACGTATCAGATTTTATTTGCCGACATTATTAGCATACTGCCGCATGAAGTGCCTAGCAAAAGCATGTTGCTGCCAACGCCAGGCAACTCGGTCGAAAAAGTTCCGACCTATCTGGTAGCCGACTACTACAAGATCCGGGCAGAAAAAATTCGTATTTATAATCGATCCGGCATCCATGAGACCGCCGAGACGGATTTCATTCTGCCACTACATGCACGCTTTTTCCCGTATGTGCAGAAATACAGCAATTTGACCGCCATTTAACAGGCGGTCTTTTCTTTGAAAAGAGATGAACACATAAGGGCGATCTGAGGACAGAGGCTGTCCCCATAGCCATCAAGTTAAGAAGTTTGATAAGATGGTGGCATGAGACATTTTTCGTTTCCTCCTCTGGTAGGGTGGTTGTGGTGACTTATCTATACCACAGGAAAGGGAAAATGTCTCTTTTTATGATGGAAGAAAAGTGGGAGATGAATTTCGGTTGGCGTAAGCCAAAGATATCAGAATTATGATAGAATAGAACGAACGTTCCTTATAGAAATGAGGTGATTGGATATGGCAAATAAAGCATACAAGTTCCGTTTGTACCCAACACAGGAACAGAAGTATTTTCTTGCAAAAACATTCGGTTGTGTACGTTTCGTTTACAACAAAATGCTGGCTGAACGAAAAGAAATGTATGAGCAATTCAAGGACGATAAAGAAACGCTAAAGCAGCAACCGTTTCCGACTCCTGCTAAATATAAAGATGAGTTTGCATGGCTCAAAGAAGTAGATAGCCTTGCATTAGCGAATGCCCAACTAAACCTGCAAAAAGCATACAAAAATTTCTTTTCAGGTCGTGCGGAATTTCCGAAGTTCAAAAATCGTAAGGCGAGACAGTCCTATACAACTAACGTGGTCAACGGTAATATTATGCTTTTGGATGGCTATATCAAATTACCGAAACTCAAGCTTGTAAAAATCAAACAGCATCGAGAAATTCCATCGCATCATATCATTAAGTCTTGTACGATTTCTCGAACAAAAACAGGAAAATACTATGTGTCGATTCTTACCAAATATGAACACAAACCTGCACAAAAAGAAGTACAAGCTGTCGTGGGCTTAGATTTTTCCATGAAAGGCTTATTTGTCGAGAGTGAAGAAGGTAAGACAGCCAATTACCCTCGCTTCTATCGTCAAGCTTTGGAAAAACTAGCAAAGGAACAGCGTATTTTATCACGCAGAAAGAAAAGTTCTAATCGTTGGCACAAGCAGCGACTGAAAGTAGCCAAGCTACACGAAAGAATTGCGAACCAACGAAAAGACTTTCTTCATAAAGAATCGCATAAATTGACGAAGCAGTATGACTGCGTGGTGATCGAAGACCTCAACATGAAAGGAATGTCACAAGCCCTCAACTTTGGAAAAAGTGTTGCGGACAATGCATGGGGCATGTTCACGACACTCCTCAAATATAAGTTAGAGGAGCAAGGGAAAAAGCTGATCAAGATAGATAAGTGGTTTCCCTCATCAAAAACTTGCTCATGTTGTGGTCAAGTAAAGGAGTCTCTATTTCTTTCTGAGCGTACATTCCACTGTGATTGTGGTTTTGTAGCAGACAGGGACTGGAACGCCTCGATCAATATCAAGCGTGAAGGACTGCGACGATTAGCATAATCATATACAGAGCATGGAACAGGCTCGATAGCTAAGTGCATTTCGTACCAGTAGGTGTGATTACCTTAGAAGCCCCCACCTCTAAGCGAAGCGTAGGTGGCGGATAGTTCACAATAGTGGTACAATAATTGAAATTTAAAAAAGTTTTAGTAATGTGGAGGGATTTATCGTGGCAGAGTTACGCAGCAACATGATTAAAAAAGGGTTTGACCGTGCGCCGCACCGCAGCCTGCTCCGTGCAGCCGGTGTAAAAGATGAAGATTTCGATAAACCATTTATTGCGGTGTGCAATTCATATATTGATATCATTCCGGGCCACGTTCACCTTCAAGAATTCGGAAAAGTCGTAAAAGAAGCAATTCGTGAAGCAGGTGGCGTTCCATTTGAATTTAATACAATCGGCGTAGATGATGGCATTGCGATGGGCCATATCGGCATGCGTTATTCGCTGCCAAGCCGTGAAATTATCGCGGATTCTGTTGAAACCGTAGTAGCGGCACACTGGTTTGACGGCATGATCTGCATTCCGAACTGTGACAAGATCACGCCAGGGATGATGATGGCAGCGCTTCGTCTGAACATTCCAACGATCATGGTCAGTGGTGGTCCAATGGCAGCTGGTAAAACAAGCGATGGACGCAAAATCTCGCTTTCTTCCGTATTTGAAGGTGTAGGCGCGTACCAGGCCGGCAAACTTGACGACAAAGGGCTGCAAGAACTTGAACAGTACGGCTGCCCAACGTGCGGCTCCTGTTCCGGTATGTTTACCGCTAACTCAATGAACTGTCTCGCCGAAGCACTCGGCCTCGCACTCCCGGGCAATGGTACGATTCTGGCTACTTCTCCAGAGCGTAAAGAATTGGCTAAGAAAGCGGCGAAACAATTGCTTGAACTGATCGACAAAGACATCAAACCACGTGATATCGTAACCGAAAAAGCAATCGACAACGCATTCGCGCTCGATATGGCACTTGGCGGTTCAACGAATACCGTGCTCCATACACTCGCTCTCGCTAACGAAGCAGGGGTAGAATACCCACTTGAGCGCATTAATGAAGTAGCAGCACGCGTGCCACATCTGTCCAAGCTCGCTCCGGCATCAGACTGGCATATCGAAGATTTGCACGCAGCAGGTGGCGTATCTGCTGTCCTGAATGAGCTCTCGAAAAAAGAAGGTGCCATCCATCTCGACACAATGACCGTTACTGGCAAAACACTCGGGGAAAACGTAGCGGGACACGATGTTACCGACCACAATGTTATCTACCCGCTTGATAAGCCATACAGCGAAACTGGCGGTCTGGCTGTTCTGTTCGGCAACCTCGCTCCAGACGGTGCGATCATCAAAACAGGCGGCGTTCAAGGCGGCATCACGCGCCATGAAGGTCCAGCCATCGTATTTGACTCGCAAGAAGAAGCACTGGAAGGTATTTCTGCAGGGCGTGTAAAAGAAGGCCATGTCGTCATCATCCGCTACGAAGGTCCAAAAGGCGGACCAGGTATGCCGGAAATGCTGGCACCAACGTCGCAAATCGTCGGCATGGGCCTCGGCCCGAAAGTTGCGCTTGTAACAGACGGACGTTTCTCTGGCGCATCCCGTGGTCTCTCAATCGGTCATGCTTCTCCAGAAGCAGCTGAAGGTGGACCGCTCGCATTCGTACAAGATGGCGACCATGTTGTGATCGACATTGCGGCACGTCGTATGGATGTAGACGTACCAGAAGACGAATGGGCACGTCGTAAAGCGGAATGGAAAGGCTTCGAGCCAAAAGTGAAAACTGGCTATCTGGCTCGCTATTCTAAACTCGTAACATCTGCTAGTACAGGCGGCATTATGAAAATCTAGTTTTCTGCCGATAATGAAGGTACGTGATCCGGAACTTTTTCCTGATTGCGTACCTTTTTTGTATGTAAGGAGGAACCATGAAACGCCTTGTTCAAATTATCAGTATTCTGTTTTTATTTTTTTATTTTCAACTTCTTCCGGCTGAGCCCGCTGCTGCTCCCACGTCGGATCGCAAACCATTTTATGAACTAATCGCGGTTCCGACAGGACTGACACATATACAACTAGAAGCGCAGCTTGAGATGTATAAGAAGGAGAGACACTATCCGCCCGGTGAGGAACCGATTATTGTAGCCGTACCGCAAGTCCGCTACATTCCGATATATACGCCAATTCCTTTCCATCAGCCAGAGACCTTATACTATATCGCGCCGCCCGGTGGTCCTGTGAAGTTTTTTGACCCGACATGTATGTGTGAGTCTGATCCAGAAGTCAGCCGCCTAAAAAAAGCGCTTGAGCAGCAACGTCTGCAGCTTGAACGCCTGCTCTCGGTGCGCAGTGCGCTGTACAACTATTATTTATACAACAAGAAGCTGCCCGCTTCTCTCACTGAGCTAACGGAGCCGTTTCCGAATAACTATCTGTCCGAGATTCCGTTTCAGTCTTCTATTCATGGAAATGTTCCTGCCCTCGAAGAGACCGGGGTGATATACAGGCCAGAACTATTCAATCCGACACAGGCGTGGCAAACACTAGATGAGGTGTTTCGTGTCGGCGGCATGCGAGAGCCTACCTTTCCACTTATGCCGCTTGAAGTAGTAGTCTACCAATCGTCCTTCCGCATGATTGTCTACACAGGCACGATTCCGGTACGCTCTTATTACATCGGACTCGGCGCGGAAAACCGGACGCCGCTTGGCACGTATTTCATTAAACTGAAAGTTAATGAGCCATTATCACAAAGCAAAGTATACGGAACACGGGGACTTGTACTAAGTGATACAGACTATGCGATTCATGGCACGAACAATCCAGCTTCCATCGGACAAGCAATATCCAAAGGCTGCGTGCGGCTGCACAACTTCCAGGTAGAAGAGCTGTTCAGCATTGCTCCCATCGGCACTAAAGTCACCATCACGAACAATGCCGCACCCGAATTCCGCCAGCCGAATGCGCGTGGCTACTACTTGAAAGCCCGCGAGAATGAGAAGAATCCGACGCAAGTCTATCACTGGAAGGGATAATAAAAACTAACCTATGAAGAAATTCCGAGGAAAAAAAAGATATTACCGAAATCTCTGGAAAAGAGTCAACCATTATTCACTCTATCTACAGGAAGATTCATGGTACGACGTTTGGCATACTCATATTGATTGGAATGGTGTAAGTATACGGGGAGTAAAGCATAAAAAAGAACACCGCAGAGCGCTTCTTGCATTGTTTCAAACAATTCTTTCCCAATTAAAATTCTATAAAAAAGAGTATCAGACATGGGTTTGTATACATGAGAATGAGCCGACAGCAGATGCCGTGTACCTTCATACCTTCAACCCGAATCAAAATAATTTCCCGTTAACGTTCAAGAAGATATGTTGGTTAGAACAAATCCCCGGTACACTAAGCGGATTTATTGATTCAAATGCGTATAAAGTTGGCTTTCAAAAAGCAGAAACAGGAACCATATACTGGATGTGCTCCAAGCAGCAAGGAGTTCCTCTATAACTACAAGGTCTTCCATTTAGTGTTGAATTGCAACCTTTTTAAAGTTGCGGCCCGAGCAAATCAGTTCTGGCGTCGCATGTTTTTTGTAAACCGAAACGTTGTGCGGGGAGCGGGAGAAGGAAGGAGTAAGAGAGCGCCTGTACGCGCCTACTCAGCGAAGGGAGGACGGCGAACGGGCCTTTGCCCGCAATCCTTCGGTGAATCAACTTCGCAGGCCTTTCTTTGCGGGCGAGTTCGTCGGGCTCTCGGAGCGGACAGCCTCCACTTCCTTGCAAGCGTACCGAAGCGAACGGCTCCTTCCTTCTCCCGCTCCCTCACCACCACACGTTGTCGATATCACGAAAAGCTGTCCTGTTCGCCCCGCTCTGGCTTTTGTGATATCTCCCTATTATAACGCCACACTTTTAGCTTCCCCAGAAGACTGTACCTCTCCACTATCTTCCACCGGCTTCTTAATCGCCAACAACGTTACCGTCGCGATAATACATAAGCCCCCAACTCCTTGCCACAGACCAAAGGCAACATGCAGCCATAGACAGGCTACAATGACTGCAGCAAGCGGCTCGGCACTCGATAACACACTCGCTTCTGTCGATGTAATATAACGTAAACTTTCGATAAACATATAGAACGGCACAAGTGTCCCAAATAGTATCACAAACGCAACATACGAGGCAGACAAAAGCGTCCAGTGCTGTCCCGCTACATCCCACAATGGGTTAAATGTTGCAAGACACATGCTCCCAAGTACCATCGACCAGCCCACAACAATTGCCGAATTCCATCTCCCCAGAAGGCGGACCGGATACACTGTATAGAATGCCGCTGCAAGTGCTGAAACAATTCCCCAGATAAACGCATCAACCGGAATCGATATCCCTTGAAACGATCCATTTGTAATAAGCAAAAATGCCCCTATAAGTGCCAGCACAAGCGCACTGATTTCCCATCGATTCGGCAAGCGGCGGCATTTCCATGCTACATACACCGTAATAAATATCGGACCCAGATACTGCAAGAGTGTCGCGGTTGCCGCATCTCCTGTACCAACTGCCATAAAATATGTATACTGTACCCCTACCATACCGCCCACAGCAAAAATAAACAGGCGTACTCGATCTTCTGTATGACGGAAAATCTGCCATATCTCCTGCTGACCACTTTTCGCGGCAGTCCAGAGAAGCAACAATATACCCGCTACCATCATTCGCACCGTTACAAGCCAGCCGGGCTGAAACCCTTCGCTTGCAAATAATTGCTGTGCCACTGTCCCCGATATGCCCCATAGAGCGGCTCCGACGACAATCATCATAATTCCTTTGTATCGCTTCTGTGTTATATTCATGCTGTTTCCACTTTTCGCCCCTTCCTTATGACTTACTATTTCTACTGTACTGTATTTTCTCGTGCCCGCCTACCCTTCTTACACTTACAAAAAAAGCTGCCTTCTCCCCAAAAGGGAAAATGCAGCTTTTTTCTGCTATTTCAAAGAATGTTCCTCACGGTAACGGGTGTAAAATGTCACTTCAGCCGGCTTACTCTCATCGCAGGCAGGAGCGCAGCCTTTTTTTGACGAGCAGCTGACACATTTTCCTTCCTTGCTTTTGACGGTAAATCGATACAGGGACCAGCCCGCATAACCGAAAATCACAGCCCCTATCATAATGTTGATAAGCATAGCTCTCCCTCATTTCTCACTTACTGGAGACCGAGCAAGCGGCCACCCTGATAGATTACAAGTGCAATGATATATGCGATCACAAGCGCGTAGCCAATCGAGAACCATGTCCAACGTGCAGACCCGGTCTCTTTACGAATAACACCGACTGTAGCCAAGCACGGTACGTACAGCAGAATGAATGCCATAAAGCTGTAGGCCGAAAGCGGTGTGAAATGTGTCGCCAAAATCTTCTGCAGCGAACCTTCATCTGGTGCTGCATAAATGATGTTCATTGTCGCAACTACAACTTCTTTCGCCATGAATCCAGGTATAAGCGATGCGCCCGCTTGCCATGTTCCAAACCCAAGCGGGGCAAATAACGGTGCCAAAAACCCACCAATCATCGCCAAAAAACTATGATCCATGTTTACATTCAGTCCGCCTGGCCCTGCATAGCTTAAGAACCAGATCGCAACCGATCCTCCGAAGATGAGCGTACCCGCTTTTTTCACGAAGCCTTTGCCCTTCTCCCACGTACTGCGCAGAAGTGTGCGCCACTGTGGAAAACGGTACGGTGGAAGTTCAACAACAAACATCGAGCCTTCTTGCTTCAACAATGTGGACGAGAATAGCTTGGCAAGCAGAAGCGCTACTACAACCCCCAGCACATACATCGACAGCACGACCAGCGCCTGATTATGTACGAAAAACATCCCAACAAACAAGCTGTATACGGGAAGACGAGCCGAGCACGACATAAGCGGTGTCAAAAGAATCGTTAACAGTCGCTCTTTCGGCTGCTCAATCGTCCGGGCCGCCATAACACCTGGTACGTTGCAGCCAAAGCCGATAATCATCGGGATGAATGCTTTACCGTTAAGACCGATCGCTTGCATGAGCCGATCCATTACCATTGCCACACGTGCCATATAACCGGAGTCTTCAATAAACGAAATCAAGAAGAACAGAATAAAAATTTGTGGTACAAATACGAGCACGCCACCCACACCGGCCACAATACCGTTGAGCACAACCGCCTGAATAAAATTAGATGCGCCCGCTGCTTGTAACGAACTTCGAAGCATATCAGCAAATGTACCGTTTAAAAATCCATCAATCTGATCGGACAATGGGGTGCCCAGCCAGTCGAACGTTAATTTAAACATCAAAAACATAAACAACAGGAAAATCGGAATGCCAAGCACCCGGTTGGTTACAATGTGATCAATACGCTCGGATAACGTATACGTTTCGTTTTGGGTCCGGGTTACCGCACCCTCCATTACTCCGGTGATAAACGCCCCGCGTACAAGCCGGATATAATGCGGCAGTGAACGCGCATCAGAGGATGATGCACACACATCCCGCTCCGTATCAGTCTGTAATTGAGCAAGCTGTTCTGCTGTAATATGAGATTCGAGAAGCTCGCGAATTAGCGCATTCCCTTCAAACAACTGAATCGCAAGCCAGCGCTTCGGCAGTGTAACCCCATCAGGTATCATATCCACCAGACGCTTAATCGCACGCTCGAGTACCGGACCGTAATCAAGCGCAAACGTAAGCGCCTGCTGATGCTCAGTGTGGGCAAGCTCTGCTCCGAGTTCCTGACATCCAGCTCCTGTTCGCGCCACAATCGGCAGCACAGGGACGCCAAGACGTGCCGACAGTTCAGTTTCATTAATCATAAAACCTCGTCCACGGGCTACATCCATCATATTCAATCCGATAATAACCGGTTTCCCATATTCGAGAAGCTGTACTGTTAAATAAAGATTGCGCTCAATCTGGGACGCATCGACAATATTAAGAACCGAGGTAAATGATTCTGCAATCAGAAACTGTGTCGCTACCCCCTCATCACGCGAAAGGGGATTCAGCGAATAAATGCCCGGCAAGTCAACCAGCTCACCCTTTTTGTTCCGCAATGTTCCAACTTTCTTCTCAACCGTTACACCTGTCCAGTTCCCCACATATTCGTATGATCCAGTCAGAATGTTAAACAGTGATGTCTTTCCTGTATTCGGGTTTCCGGCAAGCGCAACGTGAATCATACGGCCTCCACCTGAATCAGACCAGCTTCCTGGCGACGAATGCCGACCCACTGTCCACTTGCTTCAAGTGCACACGGTCCACCGAATGGCAACAATCGCTTCATGCAAACTACTGTTCCTTCCATAATCCCCATATCAAGCAGGCGACGGCGCACCACCTCTGTCACTTTGGTAATGTCCGTAATTTTCACTTTACTACCTGGTTCGATTTCCGATAACCACATTCCGCATTCCCCCTCTTACGGTACTTCTTCTTTATATCGAAGTAATGATATTGATTTTCATTTATCTCTACTTCTATTATATGAGATGGATTCTCATTCGTAAAGGATATATGCGGAAAAAATTATGACAAATCAATTGCAATTTGTGAAAGTTTTCTCCAAAGTGTGGTGGAGGAGCGGGATCGGGCGTGGCCTCGTCACTTCGGTACGCTTACAGAGAAGCTAGGACTGTCCGCTCCAGGTGCCAACCGAACTCGCCCACAAAAGAACGCCCACGATGTATTTCTGAAGAAGCATTGTGGGCAAAAGCACGTTCGTCTGCCCCCTTCCGCTGGGAAGTCGCGTACAGGCGTTCCGTTGCCCCACCCGGTCCCGCTCCTAACACAGTTTGGAGAAACCCTTCCCGTATGATCAAGAGGATAAGCTTTGCTATGTAGGTAAAAAGCAAGGAAGCAAGCTTCAAAAAGCCAGTTGCAGCCCGAGCAAATCCGTTCTAACGTAGCATGTTTTTTGTAAATCGAAACGTTGTGCGGGGAGTGGGGCAAGAGAGCTTTTGTACGCGCCTACTCAGCGGAGGGAGAACGGCGAACGAGCCTTTGCCCGCAATCCTTCGACGAATCAACATCATCGGCTTTTCTTTGCGGGCACGTTCGTCGGGCTCCTGGAGCGGACAGTCACCACTTCTCTGCAAGCGTACCGAAGCGAACGGCTCCTCCCTTCTCCCACTCCCTCACCACAAACTTTCGATTCTACAACAAAACGAAGCTGCCCTGATTCGCCATGTTCTGGCTTTTAGGGCAGCTTCTTCTTATTTTTTCGACACACCCGACTGATTAAGCAACTCGGCAAACACCACTGCCATATCCTGCTCGTCTAAGCCATGATTCATCGCAGCCGTATAGCTTTGATACGCCGCTGCTGTGGCTGGCAAGATGCTACCGTTATGGCGTGCCTGCTCTAATACAAGACCAAGGTCTTTATGCATATGCTTGAGTGCAAAAGCAGCCGGATACGCTTCCGTCTCAAGCGACGGTCGCTTAAATCCAAGGAACGGAGACGACACCGCCGCCTGCTGCATCATATCAAGCACTGTTGTACGTTCAAGTCCGAACTTTTCTGCCAGCACAAGCGATTCTGAGATTCCCTGCATAGTCATGCCGAGAAGCAAGTTAATCACAAGCTTCGCCTTCGAACCGCTTCCGTTTTCTCCAAAATACAGCGAGGCTTTGCCCATCGCAGCAAACATCTCCGCAAGTTCGTCAAATACATCTCGCGGACCACCATATAGAATCACAAGCCCGGCACTCTCCGCCGCATTCGTACTGCCGGACACAGGAGCGTCCACCATCGTAATCCCCATCTCGCGAGCCGCTTCTGCTAATGTGCAAGATGTATCCGGGGAAATGGTGCTCATATCGACGAGAATAGTCGGTGCTTCCATATAATCAAGAACACCGCCATCTCCCACAATCATCTGCTCAACCGCTTCATCATTAGATAGCATTGTAATGACTACATCTTTTTCTCGCACTGCGTCTTCAAGCGACTCCGCTACCTGCAATCCTTGCTCGCCCAGCACCTTTGCTTTATCTGCCGTCCGGTTGTATACGGTTACGTCAAATCCTGCTTTATGGAGATTTATCGCCATCGGACTTCCCATGTTGCCCAGGCCGATGAACCCGATTCGTTTGCTCATCCTCTGCCACTCCTCTGCTTGCACATAGTTTTTCACACTTTTCTTATTATAGCGTAGGTGACTATATTCTTAATAGCCCTCGCTGTGCAAGCATCCAAGCATGTACGATTTCAGGTCAACCAGGCGAGGATGCGCAAAAGCAGCCTTTGTCTCTCCCGTAATGATAAGCGGCACAAGCGAATCGGTGTGATGCAAAGAACCGTGGCTTGCCCCGCCCTGATGAGTCGGATCGCTCGGTGTGTAAAACTCGGCACCTGGCTGCGCCGTAATGGCAATTACCTGTCCATCTCGTGCATAAAGTGCCCCATACAACCTGGAGAATGCATCCGGATACTGTCCGAAATGCACAATCTGTTTTCCTTCCTTCTCGGCAAGAGATCCATCAAGCAAAGTGAGATCTCCGTCAATCGTCCAACGTACGCCATACACGTCCCGCACCTGACCCCCGCGAGTAAAAAACAGTGCTCGCTCGCCCCGCCCCACGCGGACGCCAGCTCCTTCTTTCCAGGCAAGCACATCAATGCGCGACTCACCTAGAAGCCGCTTGATCACCTCTTCCTGTACCCCTTCTTTGAGTGGATATAAAAAGCACATCCGCTCGTTGTTGCAAATCACCAGATCATCTTGTTCTGGGTTCACCTTCTCCGGACACGATGCCCGCATGCCAATGAGTGAGTCCAAAACCGCAATGAGCGCCTCCCTCTCCACCCCGATCTTTGTCTGTCCATGATCGCCTGTGATAATAAACCGGCACTGCCGCACTGCTTCTTCCCAGCTACCGAACGCATCAAGTAGACGTCCAATCTGGCGGTCAGCCCGAGCCAAAATATCGACACCTTTATCAGGATGACGATGATACGTATAGTCATTATCTGGCATGTATGCAACTGTTAGCGCAGGCAGACGCCCTTCTTGAACTAACCGAATCGCCATATCGGTCACAAATGAATCATTGATTCCATATTTCTTAAACACACTAGCGTTCCACTGACCAAAGCGAGCTCGTAGTCCATTTGAATGAAAAAAGCGCCCTTGCAGTGCCAGCTCCGGCCCTGTGACGCTATCAAATTTTGTACCAAGCAGTGCGAGCTTCATCAAGCCGGGTTTCTGCACCGAATAGCGAACAGGTCCACGGTGAATGCTAAAATTCAAAGACGCGCTTGTACGATGATGGCGGGCCGCCTCTTCAAATATCGTCTTCACATCCCGGCTTAGGTGCTGCTCATTCAGGCTTACTAGCACATCCTGCGCACATTTACGTGTACCAAGGCGCCAGACTGCCTTTCCCCCATTAATATAATTCACTACTCGCTGCTTATCCCGATCATACCAGACCAATCCAGGAACGTAGTGCTCGTCTGGATACGTCCCCGTCATCAAGGAAGCATCTATATTTGCTGACATGGTTGGGAACACGGTGACGCAATCATTCCAGTATGCACCGTTCGCCTTCAGAAAAGACAGTGCTGGCACTTTTTGCTGTGCCTCTGCCTCCTCGAATACATGTGGCATAAACGAGTCAATCAAAATGAAAATTGTCTTCTTCCACACCATGCTTCATCCGCTCCTTTATGCCTTTCTACATAGTATGAGCGTTTTCGATTTCTCTTATTTACAAACTATACGTATCCACCTAAAATAATAGTGAGTAATCACTCATTTTGAAAGGAGTGAAATTAATGAAACCTATTCAAAAAGCATGCTCTATCTTTCTTTGCCTACTCCCACTGCTCGGCTGTCAGCCAACTGAACAAGTACATGTCTATAGTGGAACGATCGAAGGACAGGAACGACTCGTACAGAGCGAAGCAGGCGGGATTCTCATCAAAACAACAGCCGAGGAAGGTCAGTCTGTAAAAGAAAACGACATTCTCGCCCGCCTGGATGATCGCGATGAACAACTCCGTATCAAGGAAGCAAAAGCAGCCGTTGCCATCGTCCAGGCAAAGCTGGATGAATCCGGTGCCGGAACGAGACCAGAAAAAATAAACGAAGCGTTCGCCCGAGTGGAACAGGCACATGCCACAACCGGACAAGCAGTCGCTAAACAAAACGCAACCGCTGCACAACTGAAAATCTTGCAAGCAAAAAAAGCGGAACTCAGCAAGCTTCTTGAAAGCGCACGCAGTACCGTTGTCTATCAGCAGAATCGTCTCAAGCGAGCACAGTCACTGCTTGAAGCCGGTGCCTCCTCCCGTCAGGAAGTGGATACATTACAGGAAGCCGTCAATCAGGCACAAGAAGTTGTGAATGACTTGATTCAACAGGGCTATACCGTTGATGCCCAGATCAATCAGGCACAGCAAGAAGTGGAAGCGGCTCGTGCGGCTCGTGATTCCTCTGCAGCAGCAGAAAAAGCAGCCCAGGCAAACCTTGATCTGCTGCGCACCGGAGACACCAACTATACGGTGCAAGGTCTGCTCGCCCAAAAAGAACAGACAGAAAGCTTACTTGAGCAGATGGTACTCCAGAAAAACAAAAAAACAATTACCGCACCCGAGAGCGGGATCATTATTCGCCAACATTTCCATAAAGGAGAAGTCATCAAGCCAGGTGCTACCTTGTATACGTTGCTGCAAGCAAACCGTCTTGAAGTCGTCATCTACGTGCCCGAAGCAGAATTAAACCGGGTCAAGCTCGGTCAGACTGCTCAAATCAAAGTCGATGCCTATCCAGATCGCACGTTTGCCGGTAACATAACCAAAATCGCGAGCAAAGGAGAATTCACGCCGAAAAATGTTCAGACACCGGAGGAACGCACGAAGATCGTATTTGCTGTCACCATCCGGCTTACAGAAGGATTGGATCAGGTAAAACCAGGTATGCCGGCAGATGTTACCCTTACCGAAAACAAGGCAGGTGGTAAGTGATGGATGATACATGCGTAATCTCCTGCCAGAACTTGACCAAAACATTCGGCAAACGTACCGTTGTCGATCAAGTATCTATGACCGTACCCAAAGGGAAAATCGTCGGCTTCCTTGGCCCGAACGGCTCTGGCAAATCAACCGTCATTCGCATGATAAGCGGGATTCTTTCTCCTACATCCGGGTCGGGTCAGGTACTCGGCTACGATATTCTTACCGAATCAGAAACCATTAAACACCGAATTGGCTACATGTCGCAAAAATTTAGTCTATATGAAGAATTAAGTGTCGGAGAAAATCTTGATTTTTATGCAAGCATCTACGGGCTGTCTGCTGCCGAATCAAAGGAGCGCAAGCAGGAACTCATTGCAATGGCCGGGTTAACCGGTCGGGAAAAACAGGCAGCTGGCTCACTATCCGGCGGCTGGAAGCAACGATTAGCCCTTTCCTGCGCCTTGATTCATGAGCCAGAACTGCTCATTCTCGATGAGCCAACCGCAGGCGTTGATCCAGTCTCCCGCCGGATTTTCTGGGAAGTCATCCACAACCTTGCCCGCGAAGGTACCACCGTTCTTGTAAGTACACATTATATGGATGAAGCAGAAACATGCGATTTAATTCATTTTATTTTTTTCGGGAAACTGCTCGTATCCGGTACTCCTCATCAATTGAAAGAACAGCATGCGACTGCCACACTCGAAGATGTATTCATCCAACTGGTAGAATCACAGGAGAAAAATTTACTGTACGGGGAGGATCAGTCCCGTGTCTAGATCACATAGTGAACGGTTTAGCCTGCTTCGCTTCAAAGCGATCGTACGGAAAGAAATTCTACAAATCCGCAGAGACCGAGCAAGTATGGTTATTGCTATCATGATGCCACTTATGATGCTACTTATTTTTGGCTATGCCGTGAATACGGATGTCGACCACTTGCCAACCGCTGTCTGGGATCAGGCCAAGTCAAAAGACAGCCGGGTACTGTTACAAAATTTCACTAATACGCTTTATTTTGATACCGTATATACCGTAGAAAGCTATAAAGAAATGCAAGCTCTTATGGACACAAATAAAATAAAAGTCGGCATCGTCATTCCAGCTGATTACAGCTATCGACTTGATATGGGACAAAAGACGTCTATTCAGGTCGTATTAGATGGCAGTGACCCAGGAGCAGCGCGCACCGCACTTGCCAACGCGCAAATGATTGTTCAGAATCGAGCACTCGATTTGCAGCAGGATACACTTGCTGCACAGGGAATGGGAAAGATTGAGCCTTTGATTACAGCCGAAACCCGTGTTCTATACAATCCGGATATGAAAAGCAGGGTGTTTAATATCCCGGCGCTCATCGGGCTCATTATGCAGAATGTCACGGTTATCCTGACGGCATTTTCCCTTGTACGCGAGAAAGAACGAGGAACACTCGAACAACTCATGGTTACCCCCATTCGCTCCGCTGAACTAATCATTGGGAAGCTCGTGCCGTATGTCTTTATCGGCCTGTTCTCATTTAGCATCGTACTCATTACCGGCGTAGCCTGGTTTAGCGTTCCGGTGAAAGGAAGTATACTGCTTCTGATCCTGTTAAGTTTGTTGTTTCTTATTACGTCACTCGCGATCGGCATTTTAATATCTACGGTCTCCAAAACACAAATGCAAGCGATGCAGCTTTCGTTTGCAACCATTTTGCCAGCTGTATTATTGTCAGGCTTCATGTTCCCACTTGAGACAATGCCTACTGTGCTACAATTGTTTAGTGCAGTCATTCCACTTACTTATTTTATGGATATTTTACGTGGGATTTTCCTGAAAGCAGTCACGATACAGGAGTTGTGGCATCAGACCGCTATGCTGGCAGGATTTGCTACTTTATTTTGCTTCCTTGCGATTATCAAATTCCGCAAGAAAATTGATTAATGGAGGAACCTCATATGGATAAAATTCCTTCCCCCCTATTTGATGAAGCGATCAAAAATATGCTTGATTCCTTAAAAGATGAAGAAGAGATGACGGACAAACAGCGTCGCATTCTCGAATCTGCGATCAAAATCTTTGCCGAAAAAGGGTTCCATGGCAGCTCAACAAGCGAAATTGCCCGGGATGCCGAGGTCGCAGAGGGCACCATTTTCCGCCATTTTAAAACAAAAAAAGACTTACTGTATGCCCTTATTGCACCGATGATGATCAAATTCGCCTCCCCGCTTCTGCTTAAAGACGTACAGCGCATCATCCAGGAGGATCTGGCCGCTGATGAAACGCTTCACAGGCTATACAAGAATCGGCTAGATATAATCGAAGCCAATTGGCCGCGCATGCGAATCATTGTGCAGGAAGCATGGTTTCACCCGGAAATTATGGACGCGCTGATCCAGAACATTACGTGGCAGGGGCGTAGTCTGGGAGATTCCTTCGTCCGAGCACGCATTGAATCTGGTGAATTCCGTGATCTTCCCGTTCATGCGATAACACGCGCTGTCTTTTCCACATTGTTCGGCTACGTGTTGTTCAGCCACATGTTCACGAGTAGTACCGAGTCAATGAACACGGAAGACGACATTCGCCTAGCCGTTGATATTTTATTGAACGGCATTCGCAACCGATAAAAAGAAGCCCCCGAAGATCGTCTTCTTCCGGGGGCTTCCTACTTAATTCCGTATTATTCTACATCTTTTGAAGCAGCCGATGGACGAAGCAGAAGAAGCTCCTCCTCTGTCAATTCACGATACTCACCAGGCTCAAGCTCCGGGTCAAGTTCGAGTTCTCCCATCGCTAGACGCTTTAAGTACACAACCTTCTTGCCCACCGCTTCAAACATACGCTTCACTTGATGATATTTGCCTTCATAGATTACAAGCTCAATCTCCGATACGTCTCCTGATTCCAAAATGGTTAATTCAGCTGGCATCGTATGATAGCCATCATCGAGTACAACTCCTCGCTTGAATGCCTCTCCGTCTTTTTCCGTTACCACACCACGAACTTGTGCATAATATCGCTTTGGCACGTGCTTTTTCGGAGACAACAATTCATGGGCAAGCTTCCCATCGTTTGTCAGCACAAGCAACCCTTCCGTATCTTTATCCAGACGTCCGACCGGAAATACTTCGAAGTTGTAGTAATACTCGTCCAGCAGATCAACAACCGTTTCTTCCAGCATGTCTTCCGTAGCCGAGATTACGCCGTCCGGCTTATTCATCATAATATAGACAAACTCGCGATAGATCACACGCTCTCCTTCGATCTCTACCACCTGTACATCCGGGTCTACATGCATGCTGCTGTCTTTTGCCGGTTTTCCATCTACGGTTACCATTCCGGTTCTGCATATTTTCTTAATTTCCTTGCGCGAACCGTATCCCATGTTCGCAAGCAGCTTATCCAGCCTCATTCGTCATCCTCGCTTCTCTACTGTGTATATGAAAAAAGAAGGGAGACACAAGCTCCCCTCCTTCTCCTGTTAATCGTACGGTCCTTTATTCGTCAGCGCCAACTTCTTCTTCAAGCTTTTGCTTGTCATCCTGATACCAGTGGTCAAGTACACGCGCTTCCAGCACTTTACACTCTACATACTGGACTTGTGCAGCTGTAAACCATTGCTTCCACTCTACTTCCAGCTCACCGGCCAATCGTACAACCGTCAGGAGTTCCTGCCATGCCACATAGCGTTTGTACCAGAAAAACTGCGGATGCTCATTCATGTACGGATACAAGTCATCAAACTCTGTATGTTTACAGTCAAGCGCGCGCTCGAAATGCGTTTTGGCATTTGCGATCTGTGTTTCAAAAAAACTGGACATATCTCGACTCGTGGTCATAACAACCCCTCCTTAAATTCTCCTTACCTTTTATTATACCAGAACATCAGGCGGTTGCAGAGAATTCTTGCGGTTTACTTACGGATTTACTCCTGTAGGAGCTTGCTGATTGTGGCCATTCCCCTGTCCTTCTGTTTTGTCCTTTTTTCCTTTTGCCGGCTGCTGTTCCGGATTCGTCTGGGTTGCTCCTGGCTGCTGATTCGTATCACCCGCCCCCGTAGTACCCGGATTCTGCTGATCAGGCTGCGGCTGCGTACCATCCGGATTCGGAGCAGTCGGGATCTGTTGATTCGAATTCTGCTGATTCGAATCAGCAGGCTTTTGCGGTTGGCTATTCGAGTCTGCCGGCTGCTTCTGATTCTGCGAATTATCTGAAACCGGGGTATCCGGTATCGCCGTGTTGGCCATATTCGACATGCCGCCTTCTTCCCCTGTATCCGCATTATATGGCACAACCACATATGTGTATAACTGATTTGGATCAAAAGGTGCTGTAAAACTTGTAGCTGATGTGTCCGCAATCAGCTGCTTCTCAGACGGAGAGCCCAGGAATTGATACAGGCGATACTTAATATTATTCCCGCCACCACTCCATGTGATCTTTACGAACTTGTTTCCATTTCCCTCTGCTACAACAGCAGATAGACCAGATGCGGACGGAGCTGTAACCTGCGGCGCCGGGTCCTGTGTAAGCCCTTCTGGACGCCCAAAGTCTTTGCGCTCCTTGTCTTTCATCGCTTTCTCCATGACACGACTGAACAGCTTCGCCGGGTATCCACCCCCGGTTGTTTTTAAATAGTGAGTTTTGTCCGTTGTATCAAAACCCATATATACCGCACCTACATAGTCTGGCGTATAGCCAACAAACCAGGCAAATCGATTGGCTCCACTTGCCCCGTCATACTGCTGGGTTCCGGTTTTACCAGCAAGCGGGTACCCGAATGCTGCGGCACGTCCAGTACCACTGTTGACTACACTCTGCAACATTTCAGTCATATAGTACGCGCTCTTCGGCTTAACGACTGGTGTTGTTTCTGCATGCTCTTTCATGATAATCGCATCGTCTTTCGATCTGATCTCCTTAATCACATGACCAGTCGGACGATTCCCATTATTAGCAAATGTCGCATACGCCTGTGCCATCTGGATCGGACTTGTTCCTTTTTCCATACCACCAAGCGCTAAAGACAAGTTGTTCTCTTCGGTCGGCTCTGGTGTAATACCGAATTTCTTCAAATAGCTCACACCTTTGTCCAGACCCACTTCATTCAACGTCCATACGGCAGCGGCATTACGAGAGTCCACAAGCGCCCTCTCCATCGTAATGCCACCTGCGTATCCTTCTCCCGGGAAGTTACGTGGCGTCCAGCCACCATACTTTCTGTACGTCACACGATCATCACGCACCGTTGAATTAGGTGTCCACCCTTTTTCGAGCGCTGGCGTATAGTCAACGAGCGGCTTAATGGTAGAACCTGGTTGGAAGTGAAGCTTCGCGCGGTTTGTGCCTTTAGGCGCGTAGTCCCGTCCACCGACCATTGCTGTAATACCGCCGGTTTTCGTTTCCATGATGACCATCGCAGACTGCACTTTTTTGCCGTCTGAAGCATCGTGCGGGAAGTTTTCCTCTTTTTGATACTCATCAAACATCGCCTTTTGGGCATCCTTATCCATATACGTAATGATTTTGTATCCACCTTGGTACAGTTCTTCTCCGCTAATACCAAGATCGTTTTCCGCTTCTTCCACAAGGTAATCCAGATATGCCTGATACGCCACGTCTGTTTTTTTCTTTTCTGTTTTGATAACATTCAATGGCTTCTGCTGCGCTTCTTTCATTTGTTGCTCGGTGATGTATCCGTTTTTCTCCATCAAACCAAGCACCAGATTACGACGCTTCAGTGCAGCATCCGGATGATCAACCGGTGAATACGAGTTCGGTGCTTTCGGCAAAGCGGCCAGCATGGCCCCTTCCTCAAGTGACAGCTGACTAACATCTTTTCCAAAGTAATATTTGGATGCAGTCTGCACCCCGAATACACCTTTCCCTGCATAGATGACGTTCAAATACATCTCCATGATCTGTGTTTTTGAATATTTACGCTCAAGGTTCATCGCAATCATCATTTCTTTCGTTTTGCGCATGAATGTTTTGTCTTTAGACAAAAATACGTTACGGGCGAGCTGCTGAGTAATCGTACTTGCACCTTCCGCTTTGCTTCCCGTTACAATGTCTTTAAAAATAGCGCGTCCGATCCCGACCGGGTCAATTCCGTTATGTTCATAAAACCGATTGTCCTCTGTTGCGACAAAAGCATCTACGACGTGTTTCGGAATTTTATCAAATGAGACTTTCTCTCGGTTTTCCGACGGTGCAAGCTTGGCAATCAATGTCTTGCCATCTGCGGCGTATACGGTGGATGTCTCCATCAGATCAAGCTTCTTCTCGTCAATCATCTGGTTGCCCGCTACATACAGAGCGGAGCATCCTGCAATGCTCAACGTCATAAACAAGCCCGTCATCAGGAAAACAAGCAGCCACGGTTTACGTTTTGCTCTCCGCTTTTTCCGTCTCGCCGGTTGTGTTGCTTTATTTTTATCCATTTTGCTGTATTACCCCCTAAAAATGTGCAGAAGGACATCTGTACATACTCTAGTACTGTCTGAAAAAACAAAAGGTTGCACCAAAAGCGCAACTTTTGCTTTTCCTACATGATTCTACTCCCTTTTACTAAAAGAAAAAAGAGCCTATATAATACAGGCTCTTCCTCATTACGTTCCGAGGTAGGGAATTTTCGCCCGCTGGATAACCGCCATCGACTGGCGGAACTCTTCCACCGTGATCAACTTCTCCATGTATAGCTCACGCAACTCATCTTCCCACATCTCATAATCGGCAAGCGGGCTGCCCATATAGATGACAATCCCGAAACGACGCAACAGCGCCTTCACATCCAGAACGGTGGTAATTTGATCCACTACCGGCACGCTACCCTTCGTATCCTTCTTTCCGGTATTCTACAACAACTTCTGTGCCAAGTCCACCACGGGCATTCCACAACGCCGTAATCTTCATATACAATGGATCGCACAGCGCTACCAAGTCATTTAGAATACGATTGGTCGCATGTTCCTGATAAATGCCGACATTGCGGTACGATGTCAGATAAAATTTGAGGGACTTCATCTCAACCAGCTTCTCATTTGGCACAAATGCAATCTGAATATCAGCAAAATCTGGCAGGCCCGACCACGGGCAAACCGACGTAAATTCATTCGTCGGAATTACGATCTCTGTCTTTTTGCCTGCATACTCGTAAGGAATCGTCTCCAGAATATCGACGAGAATCGCTGTCTCATCCTGTGTATCAAACCGAATTTTGTTATATTTTTCATGGTTATGTTCTACTGTGCTCATGATCGTATCTCCCTTTTGTTTGGATTATATTCTATCCTCTGTTGTGGTAGGCAATCGGATCTACCGCTCCAGCCTCTCTAAATCCTTGCAAACGCAAGCGACAGCTATCGCATACGCCACACGCTACCTCTTCTCCCTGATAGCAAGACGTGCTTAGTTCATACGGCACACCAAGGCGTAAGCCAAGCTCAACGGTTTCTTTCTTAGACAAGTGCGAAAGCGGCGCTTCAATGCGTAGATTCGTGCCTGTTGCCCCTGCTTTCGTCGCCAGTCGGATCGTCTCGCTCATGGAAGCAATGAATTCCGGGCGGCAGTCCGGGTACCCACTATAATCAACCGCGCTCACTCCAATATAGATAACCTCTGCTCCTACAACTTCCGCATAGGCTGCAGCAAGCGATAGAAAAATCAAGTTGCGTGCCGGGACGTATGTGGCTGGAATCTCTCCCGACTCCTCATGGGTTCCCGCTTCAGTTGGCACGGCAATCGAACGGTCTGTCAGCGCACTGCCACCGATCTGGCTTAAGAAATCCATCTTTACAATTCGATGATCGGCCACTTCAAAGTGGTGGGCAATTCTTTTGGCCTGCTCAATCTCACGGCTATGTCGCTGGCCATAGTCAAACGTAAGCGCATGAAGTACATACCCCGCATCTCGGGCAATCCCCATGCATGTTGTGCTATCGAGGCCTCCGCTCAATACGACGACTGCTTTTTTTGCTGTATCCATTGTTCCCCCTCCTATACACCACGCTGCTGCGGGTCCCAGATGATTTTGTGCAATTGTAGACTCAACCGCGCCCGGCCTTCATTCGGGCGGTGCACAAGAAGCAGCTCCACCAGGCGTGCTGGCGGCATCGATTCCCATACCGGGCTGAATGATACAACCGCTTCGGTGGGATAATCGGTAAGCACAGTCAGCGCATGACTGAAGTCTTCTTCACTCGCTACAACAAACTTCAACTCATCACGTTCTGCAAGCAGTGCCATGTTTGGGAGATGCATACGGGCCGTCTCTCCGCTGTCAGGCAGCTTATAATCCATAATGAAGCGAATCGGCGTACCTGACTCTCTCATCTCTTGACGTAAGCGTACAAATGGTTCCAGATCAATCGCGCCATTCGTCTCTACATGCACGTCACGAACGTACGGCTGCCTGGCAAGATGGTACAATAGCGCCTGCGACTTCTCGCCATGCATCAACGGCTCTCCGCCTGTCAAACAGATAACACCGTGTCCGTATTCCTGTACACGCGCTACAATCTCCTTAATGCTTGCCACAAATTCTGGTTGCGCAGGAGCGTAGCTGTACGGCGTGTCGCACCACGTACAGCGCAAATTACAGTGAAAGACGCGGACGAATGTCGTCGGATAGCCCGCCATCATTCCTTCGCCCTCCACTGTCTCAAACACTTCCACAAACGGCAGCTCCCATGTATCAGGGAAGCTTATCGCACTATCGGTCATCTTGCATCCACTCCCGTTTGAGTGTAGCATAGCTGGTCGGCGTCTCATATAGCACCAATTCTTCAAGGCGTGTGCCTTTCTCTGTAAGCCCTTCTTCTATAAGGCGGCGATCTAGTTGTTCCCAGATCCAGACAATCATATTTTCCGCCGTCGTATTCATCAACGGCATGACATCATTTAAATAACGATGATCCAGGCGCTGCTTAATCGTTTCTTCGTATATACGCTTCATATCAGAAAAATCAACACAGATGCCAATCTCGTTCACATATCCGCTCAACGTCATCACAAGCTTATACGTGTGTCCATGCATGCTCTTGCATTTACCTTCATATAGGTGAAGATGATGGGCGGAATCAAATGTGAATTCTTTCGTCAGTGCCACGCGGCGGGTATGATACCGAAGATCTGAGGGCTGAATGTCTTCATACAGGCGCTGGACTTTTTGTGGAATCTCATAACCGGACATAAGTGGTCCCCTCTCTTTCTCACAATGATCACACCATCCGGAAAACAAAAAATCCCCTTCACCAGGGGATTATACTTGAATACTCAGTATAAGCTTGCTCCGGTGGTATTTTTAACGTTGGTTGACCCACATAACAACGTGCCCTTATTATACAGGGCGGGTTTCCAAAAATTCAAGTACAGATTTATACAAATACGGATTCACCGCCAGAATACTGCTTCGGGCAGCGAATGGGATGTCTGTGCCGTCAATCTGTGTAATGATTGATCCCGCTTCTTCGATAAGTAAGCGCCCGGCCGCATAATCCCATGGATTCAAGCCAAGGCTGAGATAGGCATCCAGTCTTCCTGCTGCCACGTATGCTAGCTCCAGAGCAGCCACGCCGTACACACGAGTGCCGCGCACCCGCTGTGCTAGCCGCTGTGCTCGTTCCGATAACCCGCTCTGCATGGCACGTCGGTTCCAGAACAAGCTCGTGGAGAATATCATCTCATGCATTTTGATTGTACGCGGGGGCGCAAGTCTTGCCTCGTTGAGAAAGGCGCCCACACCACGTTCTGCATAGAACAACTCATTGCGCGTCGGATCATAGACGACACCAAGCTCGCAGACTCCCTGATGGCATACGGCAATGGATACACAATAGTTGAGCTGCTGGTGTACAAAATTCGTTGTTCCATCAATCGGATCAATGATCCATACGGTATCAAATTCGGCCGGGTTGCAGGTGACAATCCCTTCTTCCCCAAGAATTCCGTGATCCGGATAGGCTTGTAGAATTGCATCGGTTATGAGTTGTTCAACTGCCCGATCCACACTTGTCACGAGGTCAGATGCCGATGATTTATACATCACTTCAAGGGGCCCCGCCAGCATGCGTTCAATCAGCTCGCCTGCGTCCTGTGCACACTGCTTTGCGAACGCTCCCCATTCTTGTGTTTGGTTGCTTGTTTGCACGTCTTCTCGCCTCGCACTTCTAATGATCCTGTCCCCTTAACTTTACCCCATTTTTACTCTGGACATAAAGTTTTTTTCTATCGTGCTGATCGAATATTCTGATAAGATAGAAGAAAATGGAGAGGATGCTGTTTATGTCATTCAACTGGCACACCGCATGTGCGGCACACTGGAGTAAAATGTCAGATAATTGGAAAGCAAATAGTAAAGAAATGTGGGATACAGGAAGTCGACAGACCATTATTCCGAAGCTTGTAGAATGGATCTCACCGGACGCTGGCCCCGTACTGGATATCGGGTGCGGGGATGGCTATGGAAGTTCAAAGCTAGCCGCGCTCGGGTACGAAGTCGTTGGGCTGGATATTTCAGAAGAGATGATTCAGAAAGCAGCGGAGCATACAACGCCGCATCTGTCTTTCGTCTGCGCAGATGCACGTGAGCTCCCGTTCGAGAAACATTCGTTTCAGGCAATGATGGCAATTAATGTGCTTGAATGGACAGACTCGCCGCGCGACATGTTGCTTGCCTGGAAATCATTTCTGAAACCAAACGGTATCATCGCACTCGGCATTCTCGGACCGACCGCCGCCCCGCGTGAACACGGCTATCGCCGCCTGTACGGGGATGATGTTGTCATCAATACGATGATGCCGTGGGAGTGCGGACGCCTGCTTGAAGAGAGTGGCTATACAATTATTCACCAGGAAGGGGTATACAAGCGCGGCGTTACGTCGGACATGGTCAATACGCTATCACTGGAGCTGTGCCAGTCTCTAAGTTTTTTGTGGATGTTCTATATCCGGCCCAATACAATCATTGAATAAAGCTCCCTAAAACGCAACAAATCAGCGTGCCAACCGTTTAACTGAATAGAGAAAAACGGTATTGGGAGGAATCACGCATAATGAGAGTAGGAAAAAAGATCGCAGCCGTTCTGCTCAGCATGACAATGCTAAGCGGAGCAGTCGGTTGCTCTACAGCTGATTCCGGTACATCCACTGTCCAGAGCCAGGAATCCAAGCAGTGGATCAGCAAACAGACGGCTGTCCGCCAGCAATCCATCACTCAATGGAAAAAAACCGCAGCAGACAAAACCAGAACTTCATCAGAACGTGCCTTAGCATCATTTGCTGTCAATGCACTTTCAAACGATATGAAACCTTTGATCGAGGCCAACGATGTGGACAGGCAGGCACTTTTGCGCAGTCTGGCAAGCCAAAAGCCACCTTCAGCTCCAACCGGACTCCCGGCTTTATCCAGCCTTACAATTGAGTCGGTAAACCAGCTTGATCAAGGCAAAACGATGTATACCATTCGTGGTACAATTTTCACATCTGTTCCGGATAAACTGTATCCCATCACCCTTCAGATACGGATGAATAAGTCGGGACAGCTCGAATTCTCTACAGTTGGTTAAAAAAGCAGGCGGAAAGCATCCGTCTGCTTCTTTTTTTATTATCATATATCTACCTTTTTTCAAAATAAAGAAGCTGTCTCAATCGCCGGATTTCGACTCTTGAGACAGCTTCTCTCCTGCCTTTCACTTATGCACACCTCAAAGAGGCTATTGCCAGGCAGGCTACCGCCTGTTTTTCCGCTTCTGTCTGAGCGGCAGGTCGCTGTCAGCTGCCCGGGTCTGCACCTGCTGATAATTCGGATGCTCCTCGACAATGCGACGCATACTTTCAAACCAGGCACGGATTCCCGCAACCCTGTCCATGTCACGATTCGTCAGAACCGTCCGCTGAAAATACGGCTGCAGATCATATATCTGCTCCTCAAGCATCCGATCAAATCCGTTCCAGACCATCATCTGCCGTACATCTTCATGATTGTCCATCACGTCACGAATCCAATAATAATCCGATTGGGTATCTCGAATCATCTCCAGTACCTGCCGCTGCTCCCGTGCGTATTCTTCCTCTTCCTGTATCTTCCGCTCCCCTTTGCCGAATGCAAAACGGGCAAAGTAATGCACAATCGTCACAAGTAGAAGTCCAAGTGTAAAGACAAACCCTCCATAATATACAGCATCCGGCAACACTCGTGAAGTGAGCAAACCCATGCTCAGGTGATAAATCACCGACAATACCCAGCACGCAATAATGAACGGATTTGGCCTGAAAAATCGCTCCACCTGATTCGTCGGACGCATCGACAGAACCGCAAACGCCTGCATATACATATCAAGCAAAATTACACTTAGAAAAAAGAGACCCGCTTCCAGCCCAATACGCATCGCATAACTTGTCGGCACTTTTACAAAATAAAAAACAAGACCAAAGCTTGCAGCATATAACAGGCCCAATATAGACCAGAATACAGGGCGGCCCGCCCTCCCTGTATCATGTCGCTTTCGATATGTATCCATCCGAGATAATGGCTCCACTCTGTACACCTTCTTTCTTTCTCTCTTCTACTCTTAATATATTTGGCCTATGGTTGTAAAGGACAAAAAGCACGAATTATGATGCCATTTGCCTCATATCAGTCCATATATAAGCAATATGTACAAAAAAAAACAGGGGAAGACGGAACCTCCACCTGTTTCTTACCCAATTCTACAACTTCATTCTACACAGAAGCAGCTGTCGTAGACTGTTTGTCTTTTTTCAGTTTACCTGCTACCAGAACACCCACTACCATGATTGCTACAATTACCCAATACATAACCGGATTATCGTCAAGCAGATTCTTGATGAATGTTTCCTCAAGAATCATCCTGGTCGCTGTGAAAGCAAGTACACCGCCTCCGACATAAATAAGCAGCGGAAACCGATCAAGCAATTTCACAATCATCTGGCTGCCCCAGACAACAAGCGGAACACTGATCAAAAGACCAATAATGACCAGTCCAGTATGCCCTTTGGCCGCTCCTGCGATCGCCAGCACATTATCTAAACCCATCATCACATCTGCCACGATAATTGTGCGGATGGCACCGATTAGAGAGGAACTGCTTTCGATGTTCTCCTCTTCATTCTCGCCAATGAGAAGCTTGTAGGCGATCCATATGAGAATAACGCCTCCGATTGCGTGTAGCCCCGGAACTTTGAGAAGCCATACTACAAAAATTGTGGCGATCGCCCGGATCATAATCGCGCCGGCTGTTCCCCAGATAATCGCCTTCTTCTGCTGTTGCTTTGGAAGATTGCGTGAGGCAAGACCGATTACAAGCGCGTTATCACCTGCAAGTACAAGGTCAATAATAATAATGGACAGCAGCGTTGAAAACATTTCTGCCGACAAGAATTCCATCGGCCATCCCTCCTTTTTTGTGCGTACTATACAGCATGTTCCATCCTGCCTGTTTATCCAATAAAAAAAGACCCCTGCCGAATAAACATAAACGGCAAAGGTCTTGCTTACAACACAGAACATGCTGTCGATAGAGCCGGGGTTCCTATGCAGGTTCCCGTAATGACGACACTATCGTTCTCAAAGCTACTCCCCTTTGGAAATATGCTGTTACTGTTACTCTACACCGCATATTTCTCCTTGTCAATGAAATCTCAAATGGGAAAAAGATTGAATAAGCACTTTCTTTATCATACGATAAAGAGGATAGAACTCCATTTTTTTGTAACGGAAAGGGTGAGATTCGATGGTTACAGCAGCACAATTCCTCGGTACGCGCCAGGAGCGAATCGAGACACTCTCCAAAGCAGCAGCGGAAGCCTATTGGAAGGCAACGACAACCGGAGAAGAACAGTATGAACAAGAATACATCAAAATGCAGCATGAACTGATTGAACTATTCTCCAGCAAAGAAGACTATGCGGCGCTCAAAGAGTTGCTCGCTGACCCGAAATGCCAGCGTAATGGAGTCGTACTCCGTCAGCTTATCCTACTCGATCACGAATACACGCCGAATCAGCCGGATAAGACGCTACTCACTGCCATTGTGGAGACAGAAACGGAAATCGAAAGCGAGTTTACCCGTTTCCGTGCACAGATCGATGGACAGGCTGTATCGGACAATGAAATTCTCGGAATTTTACAAACAGAAATCAAAAGCGAGCCTCGTCGTCAAGCATGGGAAGCAAGCAAACAAATTGGCAACCAGGTTGCAGAGCGAGTCATTGAACTAGCTCGCATGCGCAACCGAATTGCAGCAGAAGCGGGATACAAAAATTACTATGCAATGTCACTTGCGATGCAAGAATTGGACGGGCGTGAGCTGTTCACCATTCTCAAGCGTCTCGAAGAATTGACCGATGAACCTTTCCGGCGTATGAAAGCAAAGCTTGACGAACAGTTGACCCGGAAGTTTGGCATCGCAGAAAGCGATTTAATGCCATGGCATTATGCTGACCCATTCTTCCAGGAAGCGCCGACACTTGAGGAACTTGACCTTGATCCGTATTTCAAGGGGAAAGATATTGAAGCGCTCGCTTGTCAATTTTTCCAGGATATCGGGCTTAATGCGGCGGATATTCTTGCACACAGCGACTTATATGAGCGGGAGAACAAAAATCAACACGCCTACTGCATTGACATTGATCACGCAGGGGATATACGCGTGCTCGCTAACATCCGCGACAACGAGTGGTGGATGAGCACGATGCTGCATGAAATCGGGCATGGTGTATATGACAAGTACATTGATCGAACGATGCCATATCTTCTTCGCACCCCGGCTCACACACTGACAACAGAAGCAATTGCCATGCTCATGGGCCGCCTGACGAAAAACATAGACTGGCTGATCCGCTACACAGATATTTCAGCAGAAGAAGCCGAGCGCCTTACGCCACTCATTGACGAGCAGCTTGGCATGGGGATGCTAATCTTTATCCGTTGGAGTCTTGTTATGGTCCATTTCGAGCATGAGATGTACCATAATCCTGATCAGGACCTGAATGCGCTCTGGTGGTCACTTGTCGAACGGTTCCAGCTGATCCGGAAACCAGAAGGCCGCAGCGCACCGGACTGGGCCGCCAAAATTCATATCGGTACCGCACCGGTATACTACCAGAATTATATTCTGGGTGAGTTGATGGCCTCCCAACTGCACTACAGCATTCTCGATGAGCTTGGGCGCCCATCATATATCGGAGAGCGTAGCACAGGCGTCTTTTTGATCCGACGTATTTTTCATCCAGGAGCCAGTGTGACATGGAATGAACTTCTGAAAAATGCACTCGGCGAAGGATTGAATCCGGATTATTTTATTCAACAGTTCATTGACTGAACAAAAAGGCTGTCTCAATCGTTAGCATACGATTTTGAGACAGCCTTTTATCTTAGCTCTTACTATTCTTCTTGCGATATGAAGCTTGAATGTTTTTCCGACGCTGGCGGCGCTGTTCCTTCTCACGCTCCACCTGAACTTTCTTCTTATACCCCGGCTTCACCTTCGGAGTCTTCGCCTTCGCACGACCGCCCTGATCAGCGGATGGCTGTGCGGCAGATGAACGTGATGACTTCTTCTCTTCGCCACTCTCTGCTACTTTCTTCCCCTCTGCTTCCGGGCGAACTGGTTTTTCCTTGCGGCGTACTTTCTTCGCGCCACCGAGGAATTTCTCTTCCGCTCCCCCACTAATCGCGCGCGTAAAACGGCTGAAAATCTGACGCTGGCGCGGGGAGATTAGTGAAATTGCTTCTCCTTCTTGCCCTGCGCGACCTGTCCGGCCAACCCGATGAATGTAGCTTTCTACATCAGACGGCAGATCATAGTTGAATACATGTGTAATGCCTTCCACATCAAGACCGCGTGCGGCAATATCGGTCGCAACAAGATACTGAAAGCGAGCTTCCCGGAAGCGGTCCATAATCTGCTCGCGCTTCTTCTGACTCAAATCGCCGTGCAGCGCTTCCGCTTCGATCCCATTCTCTTGCAAGCGGCGTACGAGTTCATTAACACGCTGCTTCGTATTAGCGAAAATCACAGCCAGATACGGGCGTGCATCCGCCACAAGCTTGACTAGCATGTCCGTTTTATCACTCTGGTTGACAACATAGTACGATTCTTTTGTATTCTCCGCCGTCATCTGGCGCTTCTCTACTTTGACGATCTGCGGCTGGTTCATGAAGTTATGTGACAGCTTGCGCACACCGTCTGGTACAGTTGCCGAGAATAGTAGCACCTGCTTCTTCTGTGCGGTCTGGATAAAGACTTCCTCCACTTCCTGCACAAAGCCCATCTCAAGCATTTTATCTGCTTCATCGAGTACCATCGTATGAATGCGACCAAAGTGCAACGTCTCGCGGCGCAGGTGATCGAGAATCCGGCCCGGTGTACCGACTACAATCTGAATACGTCCGGACAGCTTGCTAATCTGGCGCATGATGTCCTGTCCACCGTGCAGTGATAGTACTTGTACGTTCAGATGTTTACCCAGTTCGGCAATATCATCAGTAATCTGGATTGCCAGCTCACGTGTCGGTGTCATGACCAGTGCCTGCACATCGCTTGTATTCGGGTCAAGCTTCTGAAGAATCGGAATTACAAACGCTGCGGTTTTTCCCGTTCCCGTCTGTGCCTGTCCAAGCACATCTTTTCCTTCAAGAGCCAATGGAATTGCCTGTTCTTGAATCGGAGTCGGCTGTTTATAATACAGGTCAGCAATACCCTGCATAATTTCCGGTTTTAAATTAAACTGCTCAAATGATTTCATACGTTTCTTCCTTTCTTAATGCCCAAAAAAAGCATACTGTTCCTATTGTACCCGAACTTTCTCATTTAGACTACTTCGCATTTTTCCCTTGCATTATGTATTAGGTGCAGTATAATAAAATCAAAATTTGATACACTTCGTAAACTGCTGGGGGATCCCGATGAGTCGGGCTGAGAATGAAACGCGATGAAGTTTCTAAACTCCTGGGACCTGATCTGGTTTGTACCAGCGTAGGAAAGCAGACGGCCATCACCATAAACAGCGCCTCAAGCGTTCGTAAGCCGGGTCCCAATAACGGGACCCGGCTTTTTGTGCATATGGAATGAAGAAAGGAGCAGGCATTCATGCGTAAACTTCATGTGATCAGCACCGGGAGACAGACACCTGGGCAGGTAGCACATATCGTTCGGGCCATCGCACCATATGTGGATGTGTTTCATCTGCGGGAGAAACACCTGGCCGCCCGTGATTTGTATACCCTGGGGCAGACACTTTTGCTCGAAGCAGACCTGCCTCCCTACAAGCTCGCCATAAATGATCGACTGGATGTAGCCATAGCATTGGGTGCTGGCACTGTACATCTCGCCGGACATAGCCTGCCACCGGATATCGCACGCCGCGTCGCACCTGACATGCGAATCGGAGTCTCGGTTCACAGCCTGGAAGAAGCGCAAACGGCACAAGCAGCCGGTGCAGACTATCTTCTGTTTGGGCATGTATTTCCGTCTGGCTCCAAGGTAGGACTTGCGCCGCGCGGAATAGAAGCACTGCGGACGGTAGCAGATGCCTGTACGATTCCCGTGCTTGCACTCGGGGGGATCACCCCGGCTGTCCTGCCAGATGTAATCGAGTCTGGTGCCATGGGGGCGGCAGTACTGTCCGCTGTCATGGATGCCACGCAGCCGGCAGAGATCACGCGACAGCTCTACACCATTTTGAGACAAGGAGTGAATGACTATGACAACATATGATGCAGTAATTATTGGCGGCGGTGTCATCGGTGCGGCGATCGCATACTATGCGGCGAAACGCGGACAAAAAGTAGTTCTGCTGGAAAAAGACAGCCTGGCTGCCCATTCTTCTCGTGCGGCAGGCGGTATGCTCGGCGCACAAGTGGAATTCCCTGAACCAGGACCGCTTGTTGAGCTATCCCTGTACAGCCGTACAATGTTCCGGGAGCTTGCAGTGGAACTCCAACAAGCGTCAGGCATTGACATTGGCTTCAATGAAGCTGGGATGCTGCGTACTGCCTGGACAGACGAAGAGAAGCAAACACTGCTCAAACAGGCGACCTGGCAGCGAGCCGCAGGGCTTAAAGCTGACTGGCTTGAGACTTCAGACGTGCGAGTGCTTGAACCGGCTGTCAGCTCAGAAATCAAAGGAGCGCTTTCGCTGCCGGATGACACGCAAGTATCCGCTCCTCATCTGTCACGCGCCTTTGCTGTAGCCGCAGCTCGGCTGGGGGCGGTACTGGTTGAGCGATGTGCCGCAACCAATTTTCGAATGAAAGGATTTCGTATTGAAGCTGTGCAGACCAATCAGGGAGAATTCAGCGGCGAACAGTACATCATCGCAGGTGGAGCATGGAGCGGTGAGCTTACGAAATTGCTGGGTGCCCCCCTCTCTGTTTTCCCGCTAAAAGGGGAAGCCTTCTCCGTGCTTGCTGTGCCGCAGCCTATCACCCACACGGTATATTCACACGGCTGCTATATTGTTCCAAAAGAAGGCAATCGCCTGCTTGTCGGCGCATCCGTGCAGGACTGTGGTTTTGACGACCGACTGAGCATTGGCGGACTGCACCAGCTGATGGCTAAAGCTGTGCGACTTCTGCCTGACATTGCAGCATACCCGCTCGAACAAACCTGGGCAAGCTTGCGCCCGCAGACCGCAGATGGCCTGCCGTATCTTGGACGAATGGCTTCCGTATCGAACGCCATTGTTGCATCTGGCCATTTCCGCAATGGGATTCTGCTTAGTCCGGCCACGGGTGAGATTGTGTCTCGCCTGCTCACTGGCGAGGCGCCAGGACTTGACCTTTCGGCATTCGCACCAGACCGCCACCAGTCGATTCCAGCATCGTAAGGAGGTGAGTACATGAATATTGTCATTAATGGAGATGCTCAGACCGTTCCGGACCATATCGAGACTGTGCAGCAGCTTCTCGCATATTTGCACCTGCAAGATCGGATTGTAGTTGTAGAGATTAACCGTGATATTTTACAAAAAGACGCGCATGCAGCAACGCCGGTGCGCGAGGGAGACGTATTTGAGCTTGTACATTTCGTAGGGGGAGGTTGATTTACTATGTTACAAATTGGACCGTATTCATTTACATCACGCTTACTGCTTGGCACAGGCAAATTCCCGGATTTCGCCACTCAACGTCAGGCTGTTGAAGTATCCGAAACCGAAATTCTCACATTTGCAGTACGGCGCATGAACATCTACGACCCGGCACAGCCGAATTTTCTGGAGCAGCTTGATCTGAGTCGCTTCAAGCTGTTGCCAAATACGGCTGGAGCGTCTACCGCAGAAGAAGCCGTGCGCATCGCACGCCTCTCGAAAGCATCTGGCTTATGCGACATGATTAAAGTCGAAGTCATTGCCGATAGCAAAACCCTTCTGCCGGACCCAATCGAGACGCTAAAAGCGACCGAGCAACTTGTACAAGAAGGATTCATTGTTCTGCCGTATACAAATGATGACCCGGTACTTGCACGCAAACTGCAAGAAGCAGGCGCTCATGCGGTTATGCCAGGTGCATCTCCGATCGGCAGCGGACAAGGCATTCTCAATCCGCTTAACATCAGCATCATTATTGAAGAAGCACGTGTTCCGATTATCGTCGATGCCGGCATTGGTACGCCGTCTGATGTGGCAATCGCGATGGAGCTTGGTGCAGACGGTGTATTACTGAACACCGCCGTTTCAGGCGCGTCCGATCCGATCAAAATGGCCGAAGCGATGGGCCTGGCTGTAAAAGCCGGACGGCTTGGGTTTGAAGCCGGACGCATTCCGAAGAAACGATACGCACAGGCAAGTAGCCCTGTGGAAGGCATGGTGCAATCTTAATTCAATACTAATGAAAAAAAGAAAGAACATCGACCTAGATATCAGATCGATGTTCTTTCTTTTTATTGCGTAGCATCTCTTCGAATTCATCAGCTGCGATCGGTTTGCTAAATAAATACCCCTGCCCTTCATGACAGCCTTCCTGCCGCAAAAAATCCCACTGATGTTCCGTTTCAACCCCTTCTGCAAGAACCTTGAGCTGCAGTGCATGTGCCATGGAAATAATCGCACTTACAATCGCTTCATCGTTAGTATTAGGCAATCCACTTACAAAAGATCGGTCAATCTTCACGACATCAATCGGCAGATTTTTGAGGTGGTTAAAGGAAGAATATCCCGTTCCAAAATCATCAATCGAAATATAAATCCCCATCGCCTTTAAAGCATTCAGCTTTTTAATAATTTCACGATCATAATTGATTAACACGCTTTCTGTGATCTCAATCTCTAGCCAGCAGGCTTCTAAATCCGCCTCCCTCAGCGCGTCCGCAATCATCTCCACCAGATTTTCCTGCTTAAACTGTAGTGTGGACAAGTTCACCGACATCACGAATGGAGCATATTCTTGGTCCTGCCATTTTTTGTTTTGTTTACACGCCGTCCGAATGACCCATTCACCAAGCGGAATAATCAGTCCAACATTTTCAGCGATCGGAATAAAGCGGTCAGGTGGAATAAATCCAAAGTCCGGATGATTCCATCTGAGCAACGCTTCTACTCCGAGCATCTCTCCCGTTTTAATATCGATTTTGGGTTGATAGTGCAGATACAAGTTGTTGTCCTTTAGCGCCCGGCGAAGCTCCTGTTCAATCGTAAGTCGACTAATAAACTCTTTCTCCATTTCGATTGTATACATTTCATAGCGATTTTCACCTTTGTCTTTAGCGCAGTACATCGCTGTATCTGCACGGCGCAGCAGACTTTCTGCATCTTTACCATGAAGAGGATACACAGAAATACCGAGACTTGGCGTCATCGTAATCTGATATCCCTTACTATCAAAAGGCGCTTTGAATAGCTCCAAAATGTGCAGAGCGGCCTGTCGCGCGTCTTCCTCATATTGCATACCAGACCAGACAACCGTAAACTCATCTCCACCAATCCGGAATACCGCAGTCGACTCAGACTCCAGATGTTGCTCCATTCGACAGGCGATTGCTTCAAGCAACCCGTCCCCTATTTTATGTCCGAGTGTATCATTCACATGTTTAAAGCGATCCAGATCAATGAAGATAGTCGCAAACATAGAGCATGAATTCTCCGCTTCTTCCACTGCTTCTTCCATAAATTCATGGAATCCCCGACGGTTCCGCAAATTTGTTAACGGATCATAGTAAGCAAGGCGGTAAACTTGAGCCTCTGCTTCTTTCTGTACAGTAATATCACGCCGGATGGAAACATAACTGGTGGGTGTGAGCGAACCTTTTGGAAATGGTACAATAATTGTATCTACCCAATAAAAAGAGCCGTCTTTCTTTTTGTTTTTGATTTCTCCCCGCCAAATACCTCCCTTGCTGATTATTTTCCATATATTCCCAAAAAAATTCTGATCGTGATAGGCTGCGTTTATTATGCGATGGGTTTTCCCAAGCAACTCTTCCTGGCTGTACTGGGAGATCTCACAAAACTTATCGTTCACATATGTGATCACACCGTTTGCATCCGTAACTGCAAGTATAGAAGACTGGTCCAATGCATATTTAATGTCTACTAATGTTTCTATAAAATTTTCAGAATTATCAATCATACACTTCCCTCTCATTATATATATGTGAAATCAAGTATATAGCACTATTTCTAGTAAAATAAAGCTAAAATTACAACCCTGCTTCTTTTTTTGACAAAAAAGAAGCCGTCTTGTCAAAAGACGGTCTCCTCTGCTTTTTCCTTAGTGGTTCACAATTCCCTGGCGCTCTATTTCATCGCCTGACAGATCTACCGCTTCATTCTGGCGACCCATCAATGCATATCGCATACTATCAATCAGCGCCTCCCAGCTTGCTTCAATCACATTCGTCGATACGCCGACCGTGCTCCAGCTTTCTTCTCCGTCTTTTGTCGATTCAACCAGCACACGAACTTTAGATGCAGTCGCATCCTGCTCGCTCAGCACCCGAACTTTATAATCTGTCAGATACATCTGGCTGATATCCGGGAAGACTGCTTCGAGTGCCTTGCGCAGCGCGTTATCAAGCGCATTAACTGGACCGTTTCCTTCGGCGACAGTATGCACCGTCTGGCCGCCTACATGTAGCTTCACGGTCGCTTCGGTCGTACTGTCCGACTCGCCATGCTTCTCCATCAGAACTTTGAACGACTCTATCGCAAACACTTCCTCATAATCGCCAAGCCCCTGATGCAGCAACAGTTCAAATGATGCTTCCGCTCCTTCGTACTGATAGCCCTGGTGTTCCATTTCTTTAATTTTTTGAATAATCGTCCGACCTTCCGGCTTCGTTTTATCAAGCTCAATATTTAATTCCTGCGCTTTAAACAGCAAGTTGCTTTGTCCTGATAATTCTGACACTAATACACGGCGCGTATTGCCTACGGACTCCGGACGAATGTGTTCATACGTTTCCGCCGCTTTCAAAATCGCGCTCACGTGCATACCACCTTTATGAGCAAACGCACTATGGCCAACGAACGGCTGCAAGTTCGGCGGATTGATGTTAGCAATCTCATATACGTAGCGTGACGTGTTCGTCAACTGTTTCAATTGCTCAGGCGGCACACATTCATACCCGAGCTTCAGCTGCAGGTTCGGAATAATCGAGATCAAATTCGTATTGCCACATCGCTCGCCAAAGCCATTGATTGTACCCTGTACCTGACGTGCTCCTGCTCCTACAGCCGCGAGCGAGTTTGCTACCGCCAGTTCCCCATCATTATGGCAGTGAATCCCAACTGGTGTCGCAAACTCTGTACAGACACGGGCCACGATCTCACTGATCTCATGCGGCAGGGAGCCGCCATTCGTGTCGCACAGCGCAAGCCAGTCCGCTCCCGCTTCGGACGCCTGGCGTAGCGTTGCCAGTGCATAGTCCGGATTATGTTTGTAGCCATCGAAGAAATGCTCTGCATCATAAATGACTTCCAGCCCATTTTCTTTTAAGAAGCGGACAGAATCATAAATCATGCTCAAATTCTCATCAAGTGTTGTACCGAGCGCCTCCGTTACGTGAAAATCCCAGCTCTTGCCGAAGATGGCTACCGCCGTAACCCCGCTTTCCAGAATCATGCGCAGATTATCGTCCGCTTCTGCAGTCACACCGAAGCGACGCGTGCTGCCGAATGCCGTAACTTTGGCATGTTTTAAATCCAACTCTTTGACACGCAGAAAAAACTCCATATCTTTCGGATTGCTTCCTGGCCAGCCACCTTCAATATACGAAACGCCCAGCTGATCAAGCTTCCGGGCGATTTTGATTTTATCATCCACTGACAGACTGATTCCCTCTCCTTGTGTCCCGTCTCGAAGTGTTGTGTCATACATGTATACGTGCTTGTTCACCTGAACGTATCCTCCCTCATCGTACTCTCTCCAACGAAACTTATTAGAGTTTTCGTAATATATTATTTTTTTCTATAAATCATACCATACGATGAACAGGCTGGCTAGCTGGACCGTTTTCCGCTATGATGAAGAAAAATCTGCACGGAGAGGAGGCATGGACATGCGAAGCCGTTATTATGGCACAGCGGAAGCTCTCGGATTCCAGGAAGCACTGGCTGCCTACCACTATCTCACATCACGGATTGACCGAACCATCCTCCGCTATGGACGCTTTCTCATTGATACGGAGGCGCTACTCGTTCCTGTAAATCTCGACTGCTTTCACTGTCATCTGGTACACGGGCAGACATGCTGTGAGCAAGGACAACCATATTCCATGACAGGTACGAATCTGTCGCTGTTTGAATCGCACGCTCTGCCAATTCTGGATCGACATGCTCAAGATGAACGTGTGGAGACAGCACGAGTACGCGGCGTTTTCGAGGCGACAGCGGCTACGGATCATCATTCATGCATTCGCAAGTTTGATGGCGACTGTCTGTATCTTGTGAAGCAAGGCGGACAGCACATCTGCTCCATTCATCGCTACGCGCTTGAGGAAAAGATCGAACCTGCACAACTTAAACCGTTCAGCTGTTCCCTGTTCCCACTCGAAATTATTGAGATGGACGAAGGCATACTGCTTACGGCAGTTACACCGGATACGATGGACTTCAGTCGTTGGGGTGATTTTTATCATAAGCATTACTCATGTGTAAACCCGGCACGACGGCCTAAGGGAACACCTGCGCACTATTTTTCTGCTCGGGACTACCGACCCGCCTGGCTATGGGCACGCGATCTGCTTGTGTCATACTGGGGAGATGCGGACGTTACCAGCATCGAATCCAAACTGTCGCTTCCGGTGTAATCTGCTTCTTTTTTTCAGGTAGTAGGCGTATAATGAAAGTAACTAGGCAAAGAAAGGGAGTAAATCATTCATGAAATGGCAGGACGAATCTTCCGCACTGCTGGACGAGCTTCTTAAGCCGCTTCCAGTATTCGTGCGCCCAATGGCGAAGAAATCAATCAAAAGCAAAATTGAACAAGTAGCCCAGGAAAACGGTGCTGAGGAAATCAGTCATGACCACGTAGTTCGCGGTTACATTTTGGCTGCTCCGGACAAGGATCGTGCCGTAACGGCTCTGGAAGCTCATAATATCGACCTGGCTCCTTATGAGGAATTATTAAAATAAGTAGCACACATTAAAGAGAAGGAGGCTGTCTCAAAGCCGTAACATGGCGACTGAGACAGCCTCTTCTTTTTCTTGGTGTAGGTTTTCTCTCCAAAGCGTGGTGAAAGAGCGGGATCGGGCGGAGCCTCGTCACTTTGGTACGCTTGCTAAGAAGTGAGGACTGTCCGCAAGCGTACCGAAGCGAACGGATTATCCCTTCTCCCACTCCCTCACTACCACACGTTGTCGATATTACGAAAAGCTGTCCTATCCGCCATGTTATGGCTTTTGGGATAACCGCTTCTGTGCTCGGCATGGGCGTTGCCTCACACACAGTCTGCTTTTTGTCTATGCAGTTTTCCTCTCACCCACAAAGCATTCCCAAAGAACAATACAGCAGCAAGCAAGAACAATCCATGTAGGCCAACCCAGCTACTCAACGGGCCACCGATTACAGGTCCTAGGAGATTGCCGAGATTCATCGCACTCGTGCTGTATGCAAACGTCCGGCTTTCCATGCCCTTCGGCGCGTACTGGCGAATTAAATTATGCACAGAAGGTACAAGCCCACCCAGGCATATCCCAAGTAAGAAGCGAAGACCGATCAAGAGCCAGACTGAATGTACGAACGCCTGTGGGATTAGCAAAACAACCGTTCCAAGCAAGCAAATGAGCAACACATTATGTGAACCGACCTTATCCCCCCATTTACCAAGCAAAGGCGCGACCAACACGGTAGAAATTCCGGCCGCAGACACCGTCAACCCGATCACAAACGATAACAAATTCTGCCCTTGCCACAGCTCCTGTACATAGGAAGACAAAAACGGATTCGTGCTCATCATCGCATACTGGATTAAAAATCCGACCAAAAACAGCGCAAGCAGCGGCTCTGTATGCAAAATACGGTGAAACCCGCCTTCCTCACCTTCTACCATCTGTTTCGGCTGTGGACGGTTCACTTCTTTTACAAACAAAATGACAAAGATTGATGCAGTAAGCAGCATGCTGCCGGTCACCAGAAACACATGACGGAACCCTACCCACTCTGCCAACAATCCGCCTAATAATGGTCCAAGAATCGTACCAGCGACCGCCCCTGACTGCAGCAAGCCAAGCGAATACCCAGCATGCTCTTTCGGTGTGTTGGTTGAGACAAGCGCGACTGCGGCCGGAATGAAGCCCGAGATCATCCCATTCAGAAGCCTAAGTCCAAGCAACTGCTCCGGTGATGTCACCATTCCCATAAGAACAGTAACAGTGGCCATGCCAATACCGGAACGAATGAGCATCACTTTACGCCCAGTACGATCCGCTAATCGTCCCCATACCGGGGCCATTAGAAATGCGGTTAAGAAATTCGCGCCAAAAATCCAACCCGTCCAGCGATGTACCGCATCCATGTCTGTCATTCCCATATCATGCTGAAGATACATCGGCAAAAACGGTATAATCAAACTCATAGCCGCCGTTACAATAAACTGTGCAGCCCATAAAATATACATGTTACGCTTCCAAATTGGCATCGTATCTGTCTCCTTCTGCTGAAAACAACAAAATCCCCGGCATAACACGCGCGAGGACCTACCGTACAATAAATAAGTAACTTTTTCATTATACCCTTGTTGTTTTCTAAACAGAATAGGCATTTTTTAAGGTAGATCCTATTTCATCCTCCGTCGCGTTTCAGCAAAAAATACGCTACTATGTACTAGAGAAACTATATGCAACAATGATTCTAAATACAAGGAGTGCCCTTCATATGACAGAACAAGACATTCGCCGCTTACTTGATCAGGCGCGACACGCCATTTTTCTCGGAGAAGAACTGCTAGCCGAAACACCTGCACTCACACAAGAGGACTATCTAGATCAGTATGAAGCACGTACAGAGCGTAACCCGCTCCGTGAAAAAGAGCTGCTCAGACAAGCAATCACCCCACTGCTTGCTACATACCAGCATACATGGAAGATGGATAACGCGGCAGCGGCCCTTATGACCGGAGACTCGCTCCCGGAGCCAGAAGACGAAACGGAGTGGCTAATGGAAATATACGATGAAATGATGAATACTGATACCGAAGAGGAATGGGAACAACTCATCGGGCGTTTTATGCCTCGTTCCGATAAGGAGGCGTAAAACATAAAATTGAACCGGTTCTTTCACACAACAACCATTTTACTTCTGCTTGCCACAGCCGGACTAACCGGCTGCTCGTCAGAGTCCGCTTCTAAAAGTCAGGACGAACATACAACGCATGACACCGGGCATGTCGCAGGAGATCTGATCGAGGAAACATCCGGTGCGAACAAGCTCCCCTCATTCCTTTCCAACATGGACCCACAGATTGCCCAGGTATATCAAGCAGTTGGTTACAACTATCAAACGGTTGAACATATGGCCTGCTACTGCGGCTGCGGCGAGAGCGTTGGCCACAAAAGCAACCGTGACTGCTTCATTCAGGAGATAAAGCCAAGCGGAGCCATCGTATGGAACTCACACGGAGCAACTTGCAATAACTGTCTTGAGATTGCTGCCGAATCGATCCTTATGAAATCCGAAGGCAAAAATCTGCGCGAGATTCGCACACATATCGATAATAAATACAAAGAAGGGTATGGTAAACCTACACCTACTCCTCTTCCAAACGAATCCAGTCTATAAATAAGAGCCGTTCCCAGGAAAGGGGTCGGCTCTTTCGTTTAGTATAACAACGATTTGCTGTACTTTTTTCCCTGCCAGCTTTCACGGCGCACAAGTTCACGATCAATCGCTGTAAGTATCTCCCACTTATTACGACTCCACAGCGGACCAATCAACAGATCGGGTGGACCATCGCCAGTCAACCGGTGAATGATCATATCCGGCGGCAGCATCTCTAATGTATCCACAATCAAACGCACATACTGATCCTGCTCCAGGAATTCAAGTAGTCCTGCTTCATACTGCTTCACCATCGGAGTTTTGCGCAACAGATGGAGCAGATGTAGTTTCACACCCTGCACATCCATATTCGCTACAGCACGCGCCGTTTCAAGCATCATCTCTTCCGTCTCACCCGGCAGACCGTAAATAATGTGGGAGCAGACACGAATGTTGTGCTTACGCAGCTTTTCCACAGCTTCATAATAGCACGCCGTATCATGCGCACGGTTAATCAACTCCGACGTTGATTCATGAATCGTCTGCAAACCAAGCTCTACCCATAAATATGTTTTCTGATTCAATTCCGCAAGCAGCTCAACTACATCATCTGGCAGACAGTCTGGACGAGTCGCAATCGAGAGTCCGACTACATCCTCTTGTTCGAGAATGGTCTCATAGCATTCTCTGAGCACCTCAACCGGCGCATACGTGTTGCTGTACGCCTGGAAATACCCGATGTATTTCGCATCCGGCCATTTACGGTGCTGCCGATTTTTCACTTCATTGAATTGTGTCACCAGATCATCCCGCCGCCAGCCCGCGAAGTCACCGGAACCACGTGCACTACAGAACGTGCACCCGCCTGTCGTGATTGATCCGTCACGGTTCGGACAGGTAAAGCCTGCGTCTAGCATCACTTTAAATACTTTCGTACCAAACGTCTTGCGCAAATAGCTATTTAATGTATGATACCGTTTATCGCCCCAGAGAAGTGGAGCGTTTGTATCCTGCATGCTGTTCATTTATACTCTCCTCCTCCATTCAGTATAGCAGTATCGGTTACTTCATCCAATCGGCAAACAACGCCAGAATGCCCGCAGCAATAAGCGGGCCAACCGGAACTCCACGGAACAGTGCCACTCCGACGATCGTGCCAGCCAAAAGCCCCGTCACAATGTGCGGTTCAGACGTTAGTAGTCCGGTACCCCGTCCACCGAGATACGCGACAAAAATCCCTACTGCTACGGCTGCAATTCCAATCATACTCTGGCTTGTAAGCCAGAGATCTGCCAATGTAATTTTACCAAGCACAACCGGCGCCAGTACGCCCATCGTCAGCACCGTAATCCCGATCTTTAAGCCATATTGATTGGTCCAGGTCAGCAAAGAACCGGACGGCACAGCTTTCAAAATTATTAGCACCACGGCTGCGACCCATACTGTTGCGTTCTTCGATAAAAAACCAAGCAGCGCAACCACACCGAGGATGATGTATGCATCCATCCCCCCATCTCCCTTCTCTCCGATGTATAATACTAGTGTGCAGGAAGGAAAAAAGGACAGGCGCCAGATGGCCCTGTCCTTTTTGGCTTCTATCGATCCTGCTTCGGCTTGCCGCCTGTGCGCGGACGACGGTCACGGTCACCACCGCTACGATTGCGGTCACCACTGCCACCGCCACGATTACGATCGCCGCCACTGCGTCCGCCACGATCACCGCCACGATCACCACCACGTCCACGATTGCCACCACCGTTACCGAATGGCTTGCTGTCGCGGCGCTTGATTTTTTTCGAACGAACCGGCGCTTCCGCTGTCAGCTGAATATCTACATCGCTGTTTGTGCTTTTTGTCAGCATTTTCAGCGCGGCTGCTACCAGATCAATGGAATTGTACGTGTTCAGTACTTCTTCCGCCATGCCCTGGTAATCATTCAGCCCGCCTTCTTCCATCACTTCTACCAGACGGTCTAGAGCAATACGCTGCTTGCCTTCCATCGCTTCGACCATGCTTGGAATCGCACGACGATCCATCTGGCGCTTCGTAACTTTCTCAATGATCTTACGATGATCGGATTCACGCGGTGTTACGAATGTTACTGCGGAACCTGTTTTACCCGCACGTCCAGTACGACCGATACGGTGTACATAACTCTCCGGGTCCTGCGGAATATCGAAGTTGTATACGTGCGTTACGCCGCTCACATCGAGACCGCGTGCCGCTACGTCTGTTGCAACAAGCACTTCAAGCTGACCTTCACGGAATTTGCGCATCGCTACGTCGCGCTGACGCTGACTTAGGTCACCGTGGATGCCTTCTGCCATGTAGCCACGCTTGTTAAGCGCATCATTGAGCTCATCAACCCGGCGCTTTGTACGACCGAATACGATCGCAAGCTCCGGTGAATCAATGTCGAGCAAACGGCACAGAACGTCGAACTTCTGGCGTTCCTGCAGCTCCATGTAGTACTGGGAAATGTTTGGCACAGTTACTTCTTTCGCCTGAATCGCCACATGCTGCGGGTTGCGCAGGAATTTCTCTGTTAAGCGCTTAATTTGCGGCGGCATTGTCGCTGAGAAGAACAAGCTCTGGCGCTCTTCCGGAATCTCCGTGAGGATCGATTCAATATCCTCTACGAAGCCCATGTCGAGCATTTCATCTGCCTCGTCAAGTACAACTGTTGCTACGTTTTGCAGACGAATGGTCTTCCGACGAATATGGTCGAGCAGACGACCCGGTGTTCCGATAATAATATGAGGGCGGTTTTTCAATGCACGAATCTGGCGGCTGATCTCTTGTCCACCGTATACCGGCAATACGCGAACGCCCGAACGGGAACCAAGCCTGCCTACTTCTTCTGCAACCTGAATCGCCAACTCGCGAGTTGGTGCCATAATAAGTGCCTGAATTACCGGATTTGTCGGATCAACCCGTTCAATTACCGGGATTCCGAAGGCTGCTGTTTTACCTGTACCTGTTTGTGCTTGTCCAATAATGTCAGATCCTTGGAGTGCAAGGGGGATCGTTTTTTCCTGGATTGGTGTTGCTTCCTCAAATCCCATCTCGCTAATGGCGCGTGTCATCTGGGGGCTTAAACCTAATTCATTAAATGTTGCCAATCGTATTATCTCCTTTTTTGTATCTCACTGTAATATTTTCGTACCGTTTATTTTTCGGACATTCTTACAGTATACTCTTTTTCTACATAAATATATAGCCTAAAATTTAAGAACTTATACAATCCTCCCCTTATTAGGATAAGAACTCTCCACCTTCCACTTTACTATGGAAGGTGCTTTTTTCGTTCAGAGGGGTTGCGGCGGGGTAGTCGAAAGAAGTATGATGAAAGGGTTGTAACCCCGGAACTAAACGCGGGGGATTTGGAAAGGAGCTTTCACAAGCATATGAGTGTACGCAAAGACCTCCGCAATATTGCGATTATCGCGCACGTTGACCACGGGAAAACAACCCTCGTTGATAAAATGCTGATTCAATCCGGAACTTTCCGTTCTAATGAACAAGTTCAGGAACGCATGATGGACTCAAACGATCTGGAACGCGAGCGTGGCATTACGATTCTGGCCAAAAATACGGCCGTAAACTTCGAAGATTATGTCATTAATATTATGGATACACCAGGACACGCCGACTTCGGCGGTGAAGTGGAACGTATTATGAAAATGGTAGACGGAGTGCTGCTCGTTGTAGACGCATTTGAAGGCTGTATGCCGCAAACACGTTTCGTGCTGAAAAAAGCGCTCGAGCAAAAAGTAACACCGATTCTTGTTATTAACAAAATCGACCGCGAAAACGCCCGCCCGGCGGAAGTCGTGGATGAAGTATATGATCTATTCATTGACCTCGATGCGACAGAAGAACAACTGGACTTCCCAGTTATTTATGCATCGGGCATTAACGGTACAGCAAGCCGCACACCAGAAAAGCAAGATGATGATCTGCGTGCGCTGTTCGAAACCATTGTTGAGTATATGCCGGGACCAGCAGGCGACTTTGAAGCGCCGCTACAGTTCCAGGTAACGATGCTTGACTACAACGAATACTTGGGTCGCATCGGGGTAGGCCGCATTCAGCGCGGAACAATCCGCCGTAGCGATACCGTAGCACAGATGCGCCGTGATGGTTCTGTCAAACAAGTTCGCATCAACAAACTGTTCGGCTTCCTTGGCCTGAAGCGTGTTGAAATCGAAGAAGCAAAAGCAGGCGATATTATCGCCGTTGCAGGCGTAGATGAAATTAACGTTGGGGAAACACTCTCCGATGTGGAAGTACAGGAAGCACTTCCGTTGCTTACAATCGATGAACCGACACTGCAGATGTCGTTCCTTGTTAATAACAGTCCATTCGCCGGTCGTGAAGGCAAACACGTAACATCTCGCAAGCTGCGTGATCGTCTGATGGCTGAGCTTGAAACAGATGTAAGTCTGCGTGTTGATGAAGTCACACCAGAGCAATACACTGTATCAGGACGCGGTGAACTTCACCTGTCCATCCTGGTTGAGAACATGCGCCGTGAAGGATATGAGCTTCAAGTATCCAAACCGGAAGTTATCATCCGTGAAATTGACGGTGTAAAATCCGAACCGACGGAGCGTCTGACGATTGACGTTCCAGAAGAATATACGGGTGCTGTTATGGAATCCCTCGGTGCACGTAAAGCGGAAATGGTCAACATGGTGAATAATGGCTTCGGCGCTGTCCGCCTTGAGTTCATCATTCCATCCCGTGGCCTGATCGGGTACCGGACAGAATTCCTGACCCAAACACGCGGCTATGGCATTCTGAACCACTCATTTGACAGCTACCGTCCGGTTGTGGCAGGTTCTGTCGGCGGACGCCGTGCCGGTGTACTCGTATCCATGATCGATGGCAAATCCACCATGTACGGCATGCTGGGCGTAGAAGACCGCGGTCTTCTGTTCGTAAACCCAGGTACAGAAATTTATGAAGGCATGATCGTAGGCGAGCATAATCGTGATAACGATCTCGTTGTAAACATCAGCAAAGAAAAGCACGCAACCAATGTTCGCTCCGCAACAAAGGACGAAACCGTTAAGCTGAAAACTCCGCGCATTATGTCACTTGAAGAAGCGCTTGAGTACCTCAATGACGATGAGTACTGTGAAGTTACGCCAGAATCAATCCGTCTGCGTAAGAAACACCTCAAGAAATCTGACCGTGAACGTGCGGCTAAACAAGCAAAATTCGTATAAAACACAAAAAGGAGAGCCACTGTGCTCTCCTTTTATTTTTCTGTCTGGCTCGTTTCTAACTTAAATTCTATTTTCTTCGGTGCAGTAGGTGCTTCCGGTTTTGTCGGTGCTGTTGGTCCGATCCGATCAGGCACTTCCTTCATCTCAATGCTCTCACTAACCGGTTTTTCTGGATCAAGCAATGGCTTCGCCTCTTTCTGTTTGCTTTCTTGTTCTTTCTGCTTTCCAGATGATTGCTGTACAGCTTGCTTATCTTTTTCTCCCGTGTTCTGTTTACTGCTTGTCTGTTTTTTTACCTCAACAGATTCGATCTTCTTATCATTCGGTTTTTCACTCGGTTTTGCTTCGTTTGCAGTCGGCGAAAAGAACCCATTGAGTTGCAAGGTAATCACTCCAGCCGCTCCTACAATAAACAAAAACAGCAAGAGCAGCAATAGCCACGTTTTTTTAGGCTGTGACTTTTGTTTGATTTTTTTCTTATTCATAAAATTTTATGTACACCTTTCTTCTAAAAAACCTGCGCCTTTTCCAACGATAATCAACTTTATTCGTTTATTCAACTCATTTCTCTCCAGCCTCATAATTGTTTTCACTGTAAAAATACGCTATAGTATTCACAATTATCTATTTTTTCAAATGTTTTCAGGAGGGTTATTATGACTGGTACAGTAAAATGGTTTAACGCAGAAAAAGGTTTCGGATTTATCGAGGTAGAAGGTGGAAGCGACGTATTCGTACACTTCTCCGCTATTCAGCAAGATGGGTATAAGTCACTTGAAGAAGGCCAAACTGTTGAATTCGAAATCGTTGAAGGCGCTCGCGGTCCACAGGCTGCTAACGTTATTAAACTGTAATTATACGTTCTTCGAAGAGGCTGTCTCAAGCTGTAACATGGCAACTGAGACAGCCTCTTTTTTCTTGGTATAGGTTTTCTCCAAAGTGTGGTGGAGGAGCGGGATCGGGCGGGGCCTCGTCGCTTTGGTACGCTTACGAGGAAGTATAGACTGTCCGCTCCAGGTGCCAAGCGAACTCGCCCACAAAAGATGCCCGCAATACTTCGGTGAATCAATATCGTAGGTTTTTCTTTGCGGGCGAGTTCGTCGGGCTCCCGGAGCGGACAGCTACAGCTTCCCTGCAAGCGTACCGAAGCGAACGGCTCCTTCCTTCTCCTACTCCCACCTCCACACGTTATCGATTCTACAAAAAAGAGGCCGTCCCCGTTCGCCATGTTCTGGCTTTTAGGACAAACTGTTTTATATGTGATCCGCAAGCCAGCTAAGCAACTGATCCACTACTTTTGTCTTCTCTGGTTCATTAAAAATCTCATGATATAGCCCACTCCATTCCACATAATCAATACACTCCACAGGCTGACTTCGTACCCAGCGGCGCACAGCCTCCACATCTACAATGCGATCATCGCCTGCCTGCATCAAGAGCGTTGGAATTGCGGGATATTGGTCCGCTTCCTGATAGGCTGCTTCCATAGCAAGAGAGAGTTGCTTATACCAGCGCACACTTACCCGTGTCGTGATATACGGATCCGTTCCGTAGCGCTCTGCAACCAGCGAATCCCGGCTTACTTCATCCGCCCCAATCCCGGCAGACAGACGCAGACGGGGAACAACCGCATTCAACATAGAAGCCAGGCCATTAAGCCACGGTGGAATGCTTCGCACAAGCCCCAGACAAGGAGAGGACAGTACGACTCCAGCTATATCTGGCTGCTTTTCTTCCATATACCGAATCGAAATAAGCCCCCCCATACTGTGCCCAATTAAGAAGACCGGCTTCTCATATACGTATGCCCGGGCAAGCCATTCGTCAATCGCCCGATAATACTGATGGAAATCATCAATATGTCCACGCCTTCCCTCCGAACGACCAAGCCCCGGTAAGTCTCCGCCAATTACATGGTATCCCGCCTCATTCAGTCTGCCTGCAAGCCACTCATACCGTGCAAAATACTCTCCTGCTCCATGAACGAGCACAATAATCGCATGCGCGTGCGTAGCCATATGACATTCTGTATAAATATTCATGCGTCTCCCTTCCTCACCTACCCGCATATAAAAACTCTCCTGCCGAATGTTCAACAGGAGAGCGCTTTCTTATTTAATGCAACTGCTGTGCGTGATGATATGTTGTCAAATAATCTGCTACTTCCGAAAGTTTGCATTCCGCTGCCAACGATACCGCGCGAGGTACACCTTCCTCTTCCCCCGTACCAGTTCGTACGTACGCATCTCCGAGCCGGACAAGATGATCGTCTTTTTTCCTCTCTTCCCGAAATGGAATTTCGAGTGCATAAGACTGATGTGTCGCAGCATCAAGAATGTTCATGCGATACACGGGTGCTTCTTTACTTCCCTTACGCTGGAATCCCTGATCCCCTAATACTTGTTCGACTAGACGGAGCGGTTTCGATACACCGGATAACTTTTTATTTCTGAGCACATTGTTTCCTCCTTCTTGCTATTTCTTACACAAGAGCTGAGTGACATCTCGATTGTGCTATAAATAATGGTAACGGTGGCAGCGTTGATTCATTCTTATTCAGTTGTAGCCTGATCGTATCACAAATGAAATATAGGGGAAAATGAAGAAATGGCGTATTTCCTGTACTATTTCATCGAATTCTGAAAATTAATCGGCATTTTACTTCCATGCTTACAATCTCTCGCTTTTATGCTTCTTCCTGTTTTTGTATACCTGAACTTCATTATTTTTTCTTGATAACGGTTGCGCAAAACAGCAAACCATACTATTATTAAGACATACTATTCACTCGATAAGTGACATACTAATCTTTCAGCACAGTGAAAGACAGAGGGAAAGGACAGGGAAAATGGAGACTAAGACGAACAAGGAATTGAAGGATATTCTCACAAACGAGAATGTGCACTTTAATTTGTCGGTGGCACAACTGACTGAAATGGCAGTACTGCGCAACGGCAGCAAGCTGACTTCTACAGGAGCTGTAAGCGCTCAGACAGGCAAATACACCGGACGTTCTCCTAAAGATAAATTTATTGTTGATGAACCTTCTGTACACGGCAAAGTTGACTGGGGTTCAGTAAACCGACCAATCTCAGAAGAAGTATTCGACAACTTATACCAGGAAGTTCTGAACTATCTCGGCACAAAAGAACTGTTTGTATTCGACGGTTTTGCAGGAGCTGACAAAAAATATCAACTTCCGATTCGTGTTGTCAACGAATTCGCATGGCATAACCTGTTCGTACATGAGTTGTTTATCCGTCCAACTGCGGAAGAACTTAAGACATACACACCGGAATTCACAATCGTAAGTGCACCGAACTTCCAGGCAGATTCAGCTGTTCACGGCACGAATTCCGAAGCATTCATCATCATAAACTTCAAGAAAAAAATCGTTCTCATCGGTGGTACGCACTATGCAGGCGAGATGAAAAAATCTATCTTCTCGATCATGAACTACCTGCTTCCACAACAAGGTGTACTGTCCATGCACTGTTCTGCTAACATGGGCAAAGACGGCGATGTAGCCCTGTTCTTTGGTCTGTCCGGAACAGGTAAAACTACCCTGTCGGCTGACCCTGAACGCATGCTGATCGGTGACGATGAGCACGGCTGGTCTGACCACGGCGTATTCAATATCGAAGGCGGTTGCTATGCAAAATGCATCAATCTGTCTGCAGAGAAAGAACCTGAAATCTACAATGCTATCAAATTCGGTTCCGTACTGGAAAATGTTGTCGTTGACGAAAATACACGTGAGGCTGACTACGATGATAACAGCCTGACAGAAAATACACGGGCTGCTTACCCGATCGATTACATTCCGAACGCTCTTATTCCAAGCGTTGCAGGTAACCCGAACGTTGTAATTTTCCTGACAGCTGACGCATTCGGCGTACTGCCTCCTATCGCGAAGCTGACAAAAGAACAAGCGATGTTCCACTTCCTGTCTGGCTACACAAGTAAACTTGCTGGTACAGAGCGCGGCGTAACAGAACCGGAAGCAACATTCTCTACATGCTTCGGCGCACCGTTCCTTCCGCTCGCACCACGCGTATATGCAGAAATGCTCGGTGAGAAGATCGACCAGCATAATGCGCAAGTATATCTCGTAAACACAGGCTGGTCTGGTGGTCCATACGGCGTAGGTAAGCGTATGAATCTGCCATATACACGTGCAATGATTACATCTGCTCTTAAAGGCGAACTGGATAAAGAAGAATTCGAAGCGCATCCGGTATTCGGCGTACTCGTACCGAAAAACGTAACAGGCGTTCCGGCTGATATCCTCAATCCGCGCAACACTTGGGCTGATAAGGAAGCATATGACGTACAAGCGAAGAAACTCGCAGCTCTGTTCGTGGAAAACTTCGAGACGTTCTCTGATATGCCAGAAAACATTCGCAACGCTGCTCCAAAAGCAAACTAATTGTTTTGATACATTACATGGAAAGTCCAGGAATATATCCTGGACTTTTTCTAATAGATGAATAGTTGTAAGGTAATGTGATAGAATAACGTTATGGGCGCTTCTGTACCCGGCAACACTACCTGTATGATAGATGTTCTTTTATGTATGACCATACTAAACGAACGAGGTGATGTCCGTGGAAACTGTAAGGCTCGAAACGATTGTTACGAGTGTAATGCCCGAAGTACTTCGTGTATTAACCCCTGAAGAACTGGATGTCCCGATCGTTCTACGCGACGGGATGCATGTACTCGATCGGCATGACGTACTAGAAATTGTGGAGGCAACGATCCACACACGTTCAAGAAATATCTTGCATTAACGCAATACGCACCATATAAAAAGGCCGGGATTCTCTCCCGGCCTTTTTCTTGTCTATCTTTTTTACATAATCGACTTTATATTTCTACCGTTTCTTCAGAGAACGGCCAGGCAGGAAGCATTTTACGCAGCACCTTGTCCTGACGATAGTCAAGCGCATATTCCGCCTGCATAACAGTATGAACCTCGCGTGTTCCTTCATAGATCACTGGGGCTTTTGCATTGCGCATGAAACGTTCAACCGGATATTCGTTTGAGTATCCATACGCGCCGTGAATTTGTACAGCATCGCACGCGGCTTCAAACGCCGCATCGCACGCATGCCACTTTGCCAGTGACGTCTCACGTGTATTGCGTTTCCCTTGATTTTTCAACCAACCGACACGATATACAAGCAGACGGGATGTTTCCAGGCCGCTTACCATTTTGGCGATCATTTGTTGAACGAGCTGATGCTTACCGATTTCCTTACCGAATGTACTTCTCTCATGGCAATATTTCAGACTTTCCTCAAGGCATGCTTGAATTAATCCGCATGCTCCTGCCGCCACTGTAAAACGGCCATTATCAAGCGCGGACATGGCAATCTTAAATCCTTCCCCTTCTTCTCCCAGTAAGTTTGCAGCCGGAATCCGTACATTATCAAAGAAAATTTCTCCCGTATTTCCTGCACGAATCCCAAGCTTCCCTTTAATCGCTTTGGACGAAAATCCCACAAATTCACGCTCTACAATAAAGCAGCTAATCCCTTTATGCTTTTGTGATTTGTCCGTATAAGCAAAAACAAGGAAATGATCCGCTACATCGCACAGAGAAATCCATGTTTTCTGGCCGTTAAGAATGTACGCATCGCCATCCTTCACCGCCGTTGTCTGCATAGCTGCTACGTCTGAGCCTGCATTCGGTTCTGTCAGTCCGAACGCCCCTATTTTTTCTCCTTTTGCCTGTGGCACAAGATACTTCTGCTTCTGCTCCTCATTTCCCCACTGCAGAAGCGTCATACTGTTCAGGCCCGTATGTACGGATACCGCTGTACGGAATGCTGTATCACCTCGTTCCAACTCGTCACATACAATTGCAAGCGTATTATAATCCATGCCAGTGCCGCCGTATTCTTCTGGAATGCATACGCCCATCAGGTCAAGATCAGCCATGCGGGTCATGACACTACGCTCAAAATGGCCCTGTGCATCCCACTCTTGAATATATGGAAGAATTTCCTTGTCTACAAAGCTACGTACCATCTTACGCACAGCATCTTGTTCTTCAGTTAAAGAAAAATTCATCATCTTCCTCATCGCCCCTTATATTAAATGATAGAATCATGAATCCACTGCTCAATTTGTTCCTGCCCAAAGCCGTACTCTAGCAAAATATCGCGTGTATGCTCCCCTGCCATCGGCGGATGCTGTCGAATCTGGACCGGCGTTCTTGATAGCTTAAGCGGAGTGCCCACCATCGGGATGCGACCAACAGTCGAATGAGTAACCTCCACTTTCATTTCTCTTGCCTGTACATGCGGATCATCAAATAACTGCTGCAAGTCATATACCGGAGCATTTGGAACTCCTGCATCCGTTAGCAGAGACAACCATTCTGCAGCCGGTCGCTTGCTGAGCTCGATTTGCAACAGCCCGCATATTTCCTCACGATGCGCAAGGCGCGATGAATTCGTTGCAAAACGTACGTCATGGCCCCACTCTTCTTTCCCTAGCAACGCACACAGTTTACGGAATTGACCATCATTTCCTACTGCAACAACCATCTCTGTGTCAGCAGCAGAAAATACTTGGTACGGTACGATATTAGGATGAGCATTTCCGTAGCGTTTTGGTGTGTTTCCAGACACAAGATAGTTACTCGCTACGTTAACCAACAGCGAGATCTGAGCATCAAACAATGCGAGATCAATCATCTGGCCCCGCCCGGATTGCTTCCGTTCATGGAGAGCGGCGAGAATCCCAATGGCGGCATACAGACCAGTAGCTACATCCGCAATCGCTACGCCTACTTTCATAGGTCCTGTGTCTTCACTACCCGTGATGCTCATCATGCCACCCATGGCCTGTACAATATAATCATACCCCGGTATGTCTTTGTACGGCCCGGTCTGGCCAAATCCGCTAATGGAAGCGTAAATGAGACGAGGATTGAGTTCAGCCAGATCTTCATATCCAAGTCCCCATTTTTCCATCGTACCGGTTCGGAAGTTATTAATGACTACATCCGCGTCTTTCAGCAGATGCCGCAGTACATCTCGCGCTTCGCTTTTCTTCAAATTCAATGTCAAAGCTCTTTTGTTGCGATTTGTACATAAATAGTACGCGCTTTCTCCGCCTATATCTGGCGGCCCCCAGCCACGAGTTTCATCACTGCCCCCCGGTGCCTCAATTTTAATCACATCTGCTCCCAGGTCTCCAAGGATCATCGTGCAAAATGGTCCAGCCAGCACTCGTGTCAAATCAACAATCTTAATCCCTTCTAGTGCAGCAGACTTGTTTTTTTCCGAAAAATCAGTCTCTTCTTCTCCTTCTGACGTCGACGTAATCATACTTTCCCTCCTTTTTTCCGTCATACATGAAAAAAGCCAGAGCAATCCCAGGTATCGTAATACGCAAAGGAGTGCGACTGGCTCATTTTGCCTGTGAACTCATTTCTGGTAGGAAAGAGGACAGACATAAACAGTCATGTGCTTTGACGTTTGTGTCTTACAGGCATAATTATACTATATGGTTAGTATTTTCCGTCAAATACTTATTTTGTCGAAATTTTTGTTCTTTTGTCAGTAATAATTCCGCCATAAAAATACTCCCAGGCTTCCTGTATCCCGCCTGCACAAACACGCTTCGCATGAAAAACAGACGGATGTGCTGCTACTTGCGTCAGTTCAGGCTGAGCATTCCCTACAATGACAGCAGGATAGCCAAGCATGATCATCTCGTGGTCGTTGCCGGAATCACCAGCGACGAGCACTTGTGCTTGTTCCCAACCACGAGAAGCAAGCACATAGCGCAACGCTTCTCCCTTTCCACCATTCGGAGGGAGTATATCTACATCGCGGCCACTGCTTACAATTAGTTTGTGAGGAATTCCCGCTGCTTGTAATTGCTCTTCCAGCTTGCATACTGGATGCTGGTTCCAAACGGTGTAAGAAAGACGATACGCCGCTGGAACATTTTGTGGCATAAGTTCCTGGCATTGAGATGCAATCCCTGCAAGCTGTTCTGCTTTCCAGGAAGCTTCCATATGATGCTGCCAGCCTTCATCCGGCACAAAGTCTGGCCCACTGTATATCTCCGTTCCAACATCGGTAATTAAAACATCCGGCATTGGCAGTCGCTCCTTCTGCATAAGCTCAAGTGCCGATGCTTTGTGACGGCCTGTGATGTAGACAAGCACTACCCGGTACGGAAGTCTGTCATAATACGCAAATAATCCATGCAGAGCTTCTTTGTCACCAACCAGTGTTCCGTCCAGATCGGTAGCCAAAAGATGTGTGACGAACTGTGACATGGGCAAGCACCTCCTCATATAAAGCACTCATTCGCTCTGAAATAATCGACCACCGATAATCCTGCTGCGCCATCTGAGCCGCCTGCTTGCCAAGCCGTTGCGCCAGTAGATCATTGCTGAGAAGTACTTCAAGCGCCAGTGATAGATCTTCGGCATTTTTCGGCTCGACAAGAAGACCCGTCTCCCCGGCATGCACTACATTTTGCAGACCGCCAACCCGAGATGCAATAACTGGGCTACCGCATGCCTGCGCTTCCGCTGCCACCATGCCGAATGATTCATAATACGATGGCACGACCGTCACTGTCGCTGCATTAAACCATTCCGCAAGCTCTGCCTGTGATTTAGGCCCAATGAATTCCACACGACCTTCTAATCCTTTTAGCCAGGACAGCACCTGCTCCGCGAGTGGCAGACGCTTAGCTAAGTCAATTACTTCCGCCTGACCGCCTGCTAGTACAAGGCGTGTTCCTTCCGGTGCTCCTTCTCGTGCAAGAAGTTGGCGAAAAGCGTCGAGAAGTGTTTCCACTCCTTTTGTTTCTTCCAGGCGGCCCGCAAAAAAAATAAGCGGGCCGTTATACCCCATCTGTCTGCGTAGCTGTATACGATTCGGACGCATATAAAAAGAGGACGCCACACCGATCGGAAGTACCGATACCGGAGCAGGCTGTGCTACAAATGCATGAATCAGTTCCCTTTCATTTGCGGTTGTGGCGATAATTGCTTCAACGGAACTGAGCACATCTCGCTCGGCTTCGAGTCTGACCTCATCTTTTATACCTGTTGCTTTTTCTTTAGCAGCCCCCAGAGAATGCGATGTGTGTACGAGTGGAACACCATATTCATTACGGACGCGTTTGCCAAGCAATCCAGACAGCCAGTAATGGGTATGGATAATATCGTAGGAACCAGGCGACAGAATCCGATTCATTTCTTTATAAAAAGCTGGTAGCCTATCATACATTTCATTCTTCGATACAAAGCCTTTGTACCCTGCCGCAATCCGAATCACTCTGCACCTCTCACCAAACATCTCAATGCAAGGCGTATTCGGGTCACACCAGTGTGTGACTACATCTATCCGATATCCATGTTTTTCAAGGGCCAATGCCAGCTGATGTACATAGTTATTCTGACCGCCTGCCTGAACCCCGCCCAGTTTGGCCAGCGGATCGCCATGATCAGAAATAAACAGGACTCTACGCTTCACGATTCTTTCATCCCCTTCCCTCTTCCATGGATGAAATCCCCCTGTTCACTACCCTTGTTTCCCCAATGAACAGGAGGACCAACAAAAACAGGAATTATGTCACCTTCTGATACATATTCACGCCCTGCTCGTCATATACCGTTATAGCACCTGTTTCTTCCAAATAGCGAAGATGCGCGATCGTCTCCCCAATCGCAAACCGATGTTCATGCACACTTAACTCCCGGTCAAACAAAGCACATGAAACGTCATACGCACACATTGTACCGGACATGCGTTCTAGCATAAACGCCAATCGTTCTTCATGGTGGCGAGCAATCTCTTCGATCCGCTCTTTCACATCGGTAAATATCGGACCATGCCCTGGAAGTGCTATGCTAATACTGCGTCGGTTGATCTGCTCAAGCGAGTGCAAATACGTAGCTAACGGATTCGAATCTCCGTATCCGTGATATGAAATATTCGGAGTAATTTTTTTAAGAATATGATCCCCGGCAATGAGCACTTGCTCAGTCTGATTATAAAAACAAATATGGCCTTCTGCATGACCTGGTGTATGAATCGCTTCGTAGTCGAGATTTCCAATCCGGTATGTATTCCCGTCTACAAGCGGCTTCATCTGCTGCGGCAGCGGACGAACCAAATGATAGAAAGCGTTATCATTCCGAGCAAGCTCCTGTTGCAACTCGATAGGCATACCCGCCTGCGCAAAAAACGTACGATTGCAAGCAAAGCGTTCCTCTGTCCAGGCTGAAAGGCCGATCTGCTGTGCAATCTCACTCATATACACGTCAGCTCCGGTCCACTGCTGCATGCTTCCGGCAAAGCCGAAGTGATCAGGATGATAATGTGTGACAATAATCCGGTGAATATCACGCTCTGGTATAATACCATGTACAGCAAATACTTCTGCCCATGCCGTGCGCGTCTCTTCCCGATTCAATCCCGGATCGATTACAGTCCAGCCATTTTCTTCTCGCGCCAAATATCCGTGTACGTGATTCAGACGGAACGGAAGGGGGATGGTTACTTGATAGAGTCCATATTGTTCCATGTTTTCGTCCTTTCTGAAGATGAGTAATGAATGTTTGTTTCTTTTCTATCTTAGCACATCGTTATTCAACAGGTAGCCTAAAAAGCCTGACATATTACCCGATAAGGGATGTGTCAGGCTTTCATTTATTATCACCTATTTGGATAGGTTCTATTGGGTTTGCTATAAGGGCCAGTAACAGGACAGCTGCTCTATGATCCCTTGTTGAACATCGGTACCAGTTAGTTCAAGCTTTTTCTCATATGATAGTTAGTCAGAATAACACCTTTACGTTCTACATTTTGTGTGCAAACTATATTGTAACCACGCCGCTCAAAAAAAGGCCTAGCAGTAATACTTGCATGTGTATCGATTTCTTGAAGATTTAATTTTTTTGCTTCTAGTTCAATTTTATCAATTAAAGCTGAATAACAATCTCTTCAGTATCTTGGCTGTCGAATTTCATAATATCCATACATACCAACACCTTTTACAAATTAGATAGTGACGTATTGAAGTGAAATTTATTATTCCACTTAACAGGCCTGTTGATTAACCAATTTTAGACAAACTACTTCCTTGTATGAGTAGAGATTCACTTACTACTGTATGAATTGCAATCATCCATTCGACCTGAAGGCTCTCAAACCGTAAAAGACGTGCAAACTGAATAAAAGATAGCATAGCGAAACGTGAAACCATCGGTTTCGCCTTCTCATAGATCCACTTTATCAAAACATAGGTAATTAAAGCCGTATACAATTGACCGTATACAGCATTTTTAGTGGTACCAAACAATACTGGTACATTTACGTGTTGCTTAATCCAGCGGAAAAACGTTTCGATTTGCCATCTGGCTTTATAAATCTCCGCAATTTTTTCGGCAGATAGGTCTCTTCGATCCGTTACGACTCGAATCTCATTCCCTTCATCATCTGTAAAAAATATAACACGATGCCGCTCTTGAGAACGACACTGAGAAGTGCCGAGATAGCACGTACTGTCTTTGATTACAGAGGATGCAGTAGAGGAGCAGCGTCGAAGAGATCGTGGTGTATCGATTGTGACATTTTCTTTGATTCGAATGACGAAAGACTGCTTATCTTTCAGGTATTGATCAAACCGTTCGATTTTTCCGTACGCTCTGTCGGCAACAAGAAGAAAAGAAGGGTTCGCTAGTTGATCTAAGAATGGACTGTCATGTTTACTTCCTATCGATTCGATTACGTGAACAGGCGTTTCCTGATCGGGATCAAAAGCCACATGTAGCTTGATGCCTGCACGTTTTCCATGATAAAGAGCCCAAGGAAGTCGTGGTTTTCCTACGGTAATGGTAGTGGAATCAACGAGTAAAAGTTTTTTGGGGATCGCCAACTTACGTCTTGTAGCACGGTTACATTTGGACACAAGATGATGAAATAACTTTTTAAATACAGTATAGGGAACATCACTTGCTTTTTTAGAAAAAGTGGAATAGTTAGCGGACGGAAGTCCGCAAGACGATGAGCGATCCGCTCCGTAACGAAATCCTTCCCATTCTTCGAATGCGGCCATGGCCCAGTAATGAAGTAACGTAGAAGTTGTGAATTTCCTTGCTTTTTCCTCGTATTCAACGTCCTGTACCACAGATTGAATCTCCTCTTCTGATAACAGTGTTTGAACAATTGTAGTGAACGTGGTAGACTTTTTCATGAGGTCGCCTCTTTCTGAATCGGTTTGGTGGTACAAACGATTCTACTGAAAAGGCGACCTTTTTTCTACCTTTTATTAGCTAATCAACAGGCTTGTCCACTTAATTTACTAATTTACAATACGGTTTTGTTATTAAAATATCAAACCGTGTTTCTCTCCCCTTTCCAAAAGAAAAAGCCACTCCGAAGAGAGGCTATCTATTATTATTCTTCACTTTGTCCCTGGCAACGACGGCGACGACAACAGAAGAAGCGACAACGACGCCTACGTCTACATTCGCGTCTTCTGCGTCTACGACTGCATCCGCATCGTCTCTTACCTTCTTCATGGTCATGAGAGTCAGATTCTCTAGACTCGGATATGTTATCATTGAGGTCATCATTTTCTTCTCTTAAACAACCACACATATTTTTCACCTCTATTCTTTCCTACTAGCTAGAATATGCTCATCTTTTACTAGTGGTAAGGACAAAGCTATAGAAGTGAAAAAATGTGCAGTGATGTACTAGAATGTAAAGGCCACTCCGTAGAGTAACTTAATTAGCCTACTTCATATTATTAATGATCAAGCTGTTACTATCCTGCATTTTTTTCGTGAGGTCCGCCATCATATCAAATGCTTGCGTCACTCCTCTCTTTTTATAATAATAATTATTTTATATAGAAACATATGATTGCACATTTATGATTTCATAAAATTCCCAATCACATTATCTATAAGAAAAAGCCGCCCCAGTATGAGCGACTTATCTTAAGATATAGAAGGGATTATTTTTCCATAGTAGCTATGCAATTAGTTATGCATGCTTACGATTCTGCTGTTGTTCGAAGTAATTATGCCATTCTTCTATTCGTTTCTGTTGCTTACGTACATAAGCTGCATTACGCTTATATATCTTTGCTTCGCTGTGCCATCTTTTTAGAGACCACCAGGAAAAACACAAGAGAACAATTGCTCCGGTAATTGATAAAATTACATGTGAAGCGAATAAAGCCGACAAGGTATAACCGATGGTGTAGAGAATACCCATAACTTTCACCTCTAGTGTTGTAGTGGATGATATTGAATTAAAAACCTTATAATACTATCATAACAATATCATCTGAACAGGTATAGCATAATTGTGAATGACTATGGTATTTTTATTGTTTTTTCTGAAATCTACCTGATCACTATCTTATGCTTCCGCCTCCATCTCTCGGTCAATAACAGCCATAATGCCATATTCCCCCGTTATATACGCCATTGTAACAAGAGTGAACGCCTCTTCTGTCAGGAGAAACTTTCTATATGGCCTGGTGACAGGGTTCCTGCTCTAGTCCGTCAGATAGTTTCTAATAAAAGTAAAACCACGTTGAGTATCAACGAGGTTCGTGATTTATATATTTAAGTTTGCTTTTCGGCATAGATAGAAAGTAGTAGTTTCTAATTTATTAAGAAGATTTTCCCTTGATTCCTTGTTGAAACCTCAGAAAAACGAACTGCGTCATGTACATCCTGTAGGTCATAAGCAGACACAGGCATCATGAACTTCAATCTCCCATCAATTATTAAAGACATCAAATGGTTAAATGTTTTTTGCCAAGTTTGTACAGAAACCTGTTGATTCCAATGTCTTAGATGAAACATCTTAACATTTACTTTCGCTTTATTTGTAACATCTGCCCAATTTACTGGTGTTCCCGATAAGAGACCAATGGTTAAAAAAGTGCCACTAGGACGAATACAAAATGCTAATTCTGTTCCAGATGACCCTCCGACAGAATCAATAGCAGCATTTGCACCAAGTCCGTTCGTCAATTCCATAACTGTTTTATGTACTGGTGTTTCCATTGTATTTATTACATACGAAGCACCAAGTTGCAGCAGTTCTTCTGTATAAGTGTTATTCCTAGTTACTGCAATTAACTTAAAACCGATAACCTTAGATAGTTGAGCAAATAAGCGACCAATCGAAGAGCCACAAGCATTTACTAATAAAACATCGTCCGGCCTTAATTTTAAAACTTCTGTACAAGTAAGCCACGCCGTTATTGGGTTTATATATAATTGAGCGGCTATGTAATCATCAATGCAGTTAGGAATAGGAACCACTAAGTCCGCCGGTGCCTTAACATATTCTTGCCAAGTACCTTCCCCACGTAAAGGCAAAACACGTTTACCAATAAGTTGTTGAGAAACAAACGGACCAACCTCTTCCACAATACCGACTCCTTCATATCCAGGAATGGCTGGAAGTGTAATACGATGAGAGTAAGCTCCAGTAATAGGTATCAGGTCAGATGGATTTATAGGGCGAACGATCATACGTACAAGAACTTCTCCACGCTCGAGTTTTTCAATTTTCTTATTCTCAACCTTTAATACATTTTTAGGAATTCCAAATTCATAAAATCTTATACATTTGGTTTCCAACTCCATATAATGTTCCCCCTTGAAAATAACTTTGATTAAAGTATATCAGAGTTAAACATTTGTTTTACTTTACTGCTCGTTAGCTTTATTTTGAGGTACCGCCACATGCCCATCAAGCTAAGAGGATAAAACTCTAAGAGGGCCGATAACATAGCAAAATATGTTGTTACTCGGACTTTTGAAGCTCCTTGTTCTAGATACATGAAATAATACGCAATAATGCTTAAACCAGGGAAACTTAATATTAATCCAGCAATATAATAATTATTTGTCTTTGATATATAATGAACAATGACCATAATAATAACAGCCATAATACATTTTATAAGTAAACTCAACTGAAAATCAAATCCCTTCTTTCTAGTCACTAATTGTTACTGGTTTATTCTTCTGAGGGCATTTTAGGTCCTTTTAAATCCAATTGATAAAAAACAAGATCCAGCCATTTATCAAATTTAAATCCAGCTTTTTTAATTACACCAGAAAATTCAAATCTCATTCTCTCATGCATTTTTATACTACTTTCATTTGTTGCATCAATTCCAGCAACAAGTGTTGCATATTCTCTTTCATTAGCAATTTTTATTAGCTCTTGCATTAATTTTGTTGCAATATGCTGATTCCTATAATCCTTATGAACATATACAGAATGTTCTATTGTATATTTATAAGCTGGCCAAGGCCTAAAAGGACCAAATGTAGCAAATCCAACTACTTTGTCATCTTGTTCGCATACTAATATTGGATAACCTTCTTCTATCTTTTGTTTATACCAAATTTGTCTGCTTTCAAGAGTCTGAGGTTTATAAGTGTATACAGCGGTGGTAGTAAGAATTGCATCATTATATATCTCTAAAATATCCATTTCCTCTCAACATTACGGCTTTGTTATAGAGGCTGTTGCAAATCTGATGGATTATTTTTCCGAGCGGAAATATGAGCTGACGATTCGGGAAGGAAAGACAACCGATGTGATTGATGATGTGTATGCGAGCAGAAGTGTCCTTGGAATTTTATCTCTGACCAATCTAAATAAAAAATTTTTTGAGCGTTATTTTATCTCAAAATCACTAATGTTTACTCCCCTAACTTCGTTGAGGCAACACGTCTTTCTCCGAAAAGAGCATCCTCTGGCTCATCTTGAGTGCGTTACTTTGGAGCAGTTAAGGGACTATCCTTATCTGACCTACCAGCAGGACGATGTACTGCTCCATTTTGCGGAAGAATCCGTCAATGTGGACAATATCAGAAAACTAGTCTATCTGAAGGATAGAGGCGCCATGAATGATCTCCTATCAAATACAGATGGATACAATTTGGGAACAGGCTGTATTGTAAACAATTACATAAACTCCAATATCATTTCTATTCCTTTGGAAGGAAGCGATCTGATTCAAGTGGGGTTGGTGAAACGAAACGATGTATTTTTGTCAGAAGAAATCCTGGTATATATTGACTTTTTGGAAGTAGCTTTAGAAAAATCTATGCCGAGGAACGTATAAAGTCAGCCAGCGTAATAGGCTCCTCCTTCTTTAAAAATATACTCTTTGCCAAGGACAATAAAAAAAGACTTTTCATATGTTGTTGAAAGGTCTCTTTTATCGTATAAGAAAGTTTAAGTTTGATAAAGTGATAAAGGATCAGGCGCATGCCCGGTTTTTCTTATATAAAAAATCGCTTAGCGTAGGAAAGTACATCATCCCTATTCCCGAGACTTACACTTTAAATTTGGCTGCTTCACTATTTAAATTACTAGCCAATGTCGCTAATTGACTGGCGCTTGACGCAATTTCTTCTATCATGCCGGATTGTTCCTGAGCTGAAGCTGCTACTTCCTCTGTACCTGCTGCCGTTTGTTCTGTGATGCTTGAGATTTCTCCAATAGCCTTAAGTACTTCTTCAACATTGCTGCTTAAGCTAGACAAAGTATCTTTCATTTTTCTTGAATCGATATCGGTCTGCTGTACGTGATCTACAATCGTCTGAAGAATGTCCCCGCTTTGGCGTACAAAGACAGCTTGCTTTTCAACACCTTGCAAACTACTTTCGATTTCCGCTACCGTCTCATTTGTTTCCAACTGAATGCTTTGAATTAAATTGGTAATTTGACCAGCTGCACGATTAGATGCCTCTGCTAATTTTCGGACTTCATCTGCTACCACAGCAAAACCTCGCCCGTGTTCCCCAGCCCGAGCCGCTTCGATCGCAGCATTTAATGCCAGCAGATTAGTCTGGGAGGAAATATCCGTAATCAATGTGATGATATTTCCGATTTCTTCTGATCGTTTTCCTAGCTGTTTGACCGAACTAGCGACATGGTGTACAGTCTGACTCACTTCTTCTGTATTTTTAACCGCTACTTGCACACCCTTGCTTCCTTCAAGTGAAATTTCCTTGGCCTGACCTGCATTCTGCACATTGCGCTCAGCCTGACGATTTCCAGACGCCATTAGCTTCTGTGCCTCTTGTATCATGTGAAGAATGCGACCGGATCCTTCTGTCTGACGGGATGCACCTGTAGCGATTTCATCGATGGCATCGGCTACATGGACGGATGTCTCTCCCGCTTGAGAAGAAGCCTGCGATAAGTCTGTAGAGGCATCCAGAACGTTTTGGGCAGTGTATTGCACCTGGCGAATTAAGTGTCCGATATTTTGTCTCATGCTTTCAAATGCCTGAGATAGACGTCCGATTTCATCCTTACTGCGAACGCTTATCAAGTCATTTTCTCCATCCAAAGCTTTGATATCTCCTTTTGCCATGTTCGTGGCAATTTCACTAATGAAATGAAGAGGTCGCAAGCTTCTTTTCACAATGTAATTGGCTAATAATATGATAACTACTAATAAAACTGCACTTCCAATCAGAAAAACAGATAGACTATTGCTTACTACTTTTTGAATCAATGTATCCACAAACGTAGCTGAAATGTCCACCTCTAGTATGCCAATTACCTGCCCGGTCTCGTCTTTAATTGGGACATATGCTGGCAGAAACATTCCATACCTTTTATCATTAATAATATCTTTAGATGTTACTCCTCCTTTTAGTACAGGAGCTAGTTCCTCTGCGCTCACATTTTGCGTCTTTTCTTTAATAGGCGAAGCTGTATCCGATCCTTGAGGCTGTCCATCAATCATAACTTCCACAGCATTCCCGCTAACCGCAAGTGTATTGATATACAATGCCCCTGTCTTTTCTCTTACATCGTTTAGTACTTTACGGATATCCCAGTATGTAGTGGTTTCCTGAGGATTTTGTAAAAATTCCTTGTATGCTGTAACATCAATATATTTCACGGTGTTAGAAGCAGTTTGTATACTGTATTCCGCAATCGTTTGTTGCACTGCTTTCTGTAAACTGTGATACGATATTACTCCAAGCGCTAGTATGACAAAAACAACGACAAACGCCATAAGTAATGATATCTTTTGTCTTACTCCCATGTTTCTCATGCTGACTTACCCTCCAATATTATCTCTTTCATATTAGTATCTTTTCCCCCTGAAAAAATACCTAAATATAAATCTAGCACCTTTGTAATAAGTTAATTCTTATAGAAGCTATAAGATTTTATTAAAATTGAAGAATAAATCTTCCGACCTTTGCTAGATTCAAAAATTGAACCAATTTCATGACTGCTTCAGTTTGCATTCTGCTTATTGGAGGTTACTCACTCTAGTACAATTTTAAATCACTAAAAAAGCCTGACATACCCTATAAAGGATATGTCAGGCTTTTATTTTATACTTTATCAAATTCTTCCTGAAGAACTCTACATACGAAATACTGCATAGTAAAACTATCTAACAAATAATGCTATTACTTTTGTTTTGTTTCTTTTTGTATGGGATGAGATGGTAATGCCGCAAGAGTATAGCCCTTCCCTTGTAAATATTCAATCACTTTTGGAAGCATTTCTACCGTTTGCTTACGCTCATGCATAAGAATAATTGAACCAGGTTTTACGCCCCCATTCTTGATATTTGCAAGAATTTTTTCCGGATTATGAGCCAAACTCCAGTCTAAGCTGTCAACCTGCCAAAACATAATATACTCACCAAGCTCTTTAGATACTTCCCTTGTCTCCTTATTTACCGATCCATAAGGTGGACGCATATACACAACTGGATGATTAACTTTACTTGAAATAAATGCAGCTGTCTGTGTTAAATCGCTTTTTTGCTTGGCCCCATTTTCCTTACCAAGTGCATCATGACGCATTGTATGAGAACCAATGATATTTCCTTGTTCTATCATTTGATGACCGAATTTCCCCAGCTCATCTGTGACCTGATTTCCAATCCAAAAGAAGGAAGCATGGGCGCCATGTTGTTGAAGAATCGAAGCAACCTCCTTTGTATATTCTCCAGGACCATCATCAAATGTTAAATAAATCGTTTTATTATCTTTTGTCGGGATATTATCAATTAATTTCCCAAGAGGTAACGGATAACTTTCTTCCTGAGGTGTAATATCCTTAGGAGGAACGATTTCCTCTTTGGTTTGTTCTTGAGCTTGCTGCTGTTGCTGTTGTGTATTGGTGTCACCTGGTAATGCAGATGATTCTTGTTTCGGATTATTTTTGGCCAAGGATTCATTTAATGGATGGAAAACTATATTTACTAGGATGATAGCTCCAAGACATATAATGGAAGACCAAATCCAAATTACTCTCTTTTTTGAATCTCTCACTCTTATTTCACCTTCTCTATTAAAATTTACTCACTTTCTATCATAAATCATTTTGTTGATAAAGTATCAAGGAAATATGTTTTTCATTTTGAAGCCCTAAAAATATTTCAGTTTGATTAGTACGTGGTATTGCCTAAATGAAAAGCCTGACATATCACCCTATAAAGGAATATGTCAGGCTTTATTTGCGGCCAATTCTCTTCTTTCCCGAAATAATTATATTACCATTTAAACCATTTAATGTATAATAAGGGAGATAAATAAAAAAAAGGAGTGTCTATTTATGAAAAAAAGTATGAAATTCGCTTTGTCGTTAGCTTTATCCCTTTCTTTTACTGTGCCAGCTGTACTAACACCTGCATACGTGAATGCTGCTAGCCAAAAACAACAAGCTTATACAAAAGCAGACCGCGCATACATAAAGTACCACAGTGATACATTATATAAAATCCGTGTACAGACGGACGATTTATTGAAAGTCTTCCAAGAAGCTGACAAATACAATGAAGATGAATTTATGAAAATCGTAGAAAACAAAACGAATGCCTGGTCAAAAACGATGGAACAAGCAACGAATTATCGCCCTCAGGATATTCCACCTAAATTTAAAAAAGCTCACAGCTTATTTATAGCAGCTGTGAAAGCAAACTTAGATAGTATGGGTGCATTCAGCGAAGACGAAGACGTAGAACCAGAAGTATTCATCCAGAACTTTGAAAAAAAACACAAGATATTTAAGCAAAAGGCAGATGCGTTCGATCAAGAAATCAAGCGTTTAAATAAAATTTATAAATAGACTATCCCACATAAGTAAAAGCCTGACATAACCCTAAGGAATATGTCAGGCTTTTATACTTAAAACGATTGATATGTAACAAATTCTCTTACTGGTTTACGATAACCTCGTGGTCTCTGACTAGATGTATCTTCTTTCCCCATTGTAATTAACATAACTGGAATATACCTCTCCGGGATATTCAACACTTTCCGCATAGCTTCAGGATCAAAACCGATCATTGGGCAAGTATCCCATCCTTTTGATTTTGCGATCAACATAAACTGCATAGCTGATATGCTAGCGTTTCGAATTGCTTCTTCCCGTTTGAGAATCTCTCCGCCATTCTCATAGAAGTGGATCGTACTTTCCACAGTCATATCGTACTCTTGCTTGTTTAACACACCTAAATGAAGCATTCCTTCATAGATCTTTCCCACTTCTTGATACGCTTGTGTATCTCCGAGTACTAGAATAGCTGCTGAAGCTGTGTGAACCTTATATTGTTTATATGCAGCTTCATATACCTTTTCCTTTACATCATGATCCGTAACAGCTACATAATGTGCATGCTGTAGGTTAAATGCTGAAGGAGCAAACTTGGCAAGAGAAAACATCTCATCTAGTTCTTCCTGCGTAATTTTAATTCCCTCAATAAACTTATTAGCCGAACGTCTTTCTTTTACTAGAGACACAAAATCGTTCATAAAATATCCTCCTCAACATAGTTACTATTATATAGCAACTATATTATCATTTGGTTGATATGTAAATAGCCAGCCGTACGTAAATAATGTACAAAATAACACAAACATTCCATTTACCATTTATATGAAAATAAAGTATTATCAGTATAATAGACCTATATTTTAACCTAAAGGAGTAAGAAGTAATGAATCTACAAACACGAAGTCTTCTTATTATTCTAAGTGCTGTTCTCTTAATATTTTCCGCAATATTCGGAACAACATCGATTTTGTCCAAAAACATGACCGAGAATGACGCTCAAAAACTAGCAAACTCATTGGCAACCGAACAAGCGAATCGTATTTCTTTACAACTCCAATCCCCTCTTGATTCAGCGCGTATGCTCGCATATGCAATCGAATCCATGAAAACATCAAACAACGTATCACCGGACACATATAAAAATATGTTCAAAAATACGTTAGAAAAAAACAAAGATTTTCTTGGTGTATGGAGTGTTTCTGAACCAAATGCTCTAGGAGACAAAGCCATCCAGACTCGTTATGCGGGTGACTATGACCGAACCGGACGATTCAGTTTATTCTGGGCACGTGGAGAAAACGGAATTACTACTTCGCGTATCGAAGGAACGGAATCCATGAAAGAAACGAGTGACTTTGATTACTATTACCTTCCTAAGAAATCTGGAAAAGAAACAATCATGAATCCATATTTTTACGAAATACATGAAAAAAAAGTGCTGATTACATCTTTGATTGTTCCTATGTTTGTAAATGACCAGTTCATCGGTGTTGTTGGAATTGACGTTTCCCTTGACCATTTGAACGAATTGAATAGCAAACTCAAGGTTTACGATTCTGGATTTGGTGTACTGCTATCGAACAATGGTACATTTGTCGCTCATCCAAACAAAGATAATATCGGTAAAACTGTAGATGAACTCAAAGGATTACAGAACAAAGAGCAGCTTAAACAAGCTGTAAAAACCGGAACAGCCTATACGATTACGGACTATTCTCCAACTGCCAAAACAGATTTATATAAAGTTACACAACCTGTTTCAATCGGAAATACAGGTACCCCTTGGGCATACGTTGTAGCTGCACCTATGAATGAGGTTATGGCTAATTCGAATAAAATTATGACAACGAATGTGATTATGGCCGTCATAGGAATTATTATCCTGGCCGTCATACTCGTATTTATAACGAGAAATATCGTACAACCAATCAGACGAACGATTGAACACTGTAGGAAAATGGCGACCGGAGATTTTTCTTTCGAAGTTTCTGAGCAATCGTTACACCGCAAAGACGAGATTAAAGATCTAGCAATTGCTCTCATTGAGATTAAAACGAACATCAGGAAAATGCTTGAAAACATAAAAGAAACCACCGACAGTGTAACCCTCTCAGCCTCTCACTTAAAATCGAATACCGAACAAGGAACACGCTCAGCTAACGACCTTACCGTTTCTGTTCAAAAAGTGGCAAGTGGGTCTGTAACACAAGAAAAAAGTGCAGAAGAAAGTGTACAAGCAATCGAAGAAATGGCAATCGGTATTCAACGTGTAGCCGAAACAGCTTCTACTATTGCAGAGGGCTCTACCGAAATCATAAGTCAAGTCCATCAGGGTAACTCATCTATTCAGCAATCGATTCAACAAATGAAATCAATACAAGATGCCACGCAAAAGACAGCATCTATTGTGCAAACTCTTAAAGATGATTCGAAAGAGATTGGACAAATTCTTCAGCTTATCACTGAAATATCAGGACAAACCAATTTACTTGCATTAAATGCCGCCATCGAAGCAGCACGAGCTGGAGAAGCTGGAAAAGGTTTTGCTGTTGTTGCTGATGAAATCCGAAAGTTGGCTGATCAAACGGGGGTATCGGCAGATAAAATCAGTAATTTGATTACGAAAGTTCAAATAAATACCGAACAAGCTGTTCAATCCATGGACGAAAGTGAACAAAATGTGCAATCTGGTATTTCTGTCATTCACCAAGTAAACGAAATGTTTAGCATAATTATGCACATTGTAGAAAATGCTTCTAGTCAAATTCAAGAAATGTCTGCCGTATCGGAACAAATGTCTGCAAGCACAGAAGAAGTCACTGCTTCTGTAGAATCCATGAGCCATGTAGCAAAGCAATCTGCTGATAATACAAATCAAATTGTAAAATCTGCTGAGGATCAATTAGCTATTATGAATAACATTCAGGAATCTGCTTCGTCATTATTCAAAACGGCTGAAAATCTCGAGAAATTAATGAAACAGTTTAAAATTTATTGAATATTTAATAAACGTTGTTGTCTCTGTCTATATTCGTTGTATAACAAAAGCCTGACATATTATCCTCTAGCCGGTTTCTTCCGGTCCAATACAGAAGGTGTAAGAAATTAGGCTCCCCCCTATAAACAGATACATATAGTACCTTATGAACCAAATCTATAATAAGCGAAGGGCGGAAACTTCAAATGTCGATTTCTTATATGGACTATACCTCACCCTCAACCCAATTTACTTACGATCTAAGCAATAACCAATCATTCAAAAAAAATGATCAGAACTTCATCAATGAACTATCCATTAAACAATTAAATACATTAGGGAATGTGTCATTGCTTGATATTTACCTCAGCACAGGGAATATTGTTGAGCCTCATATCCATCAAAATGCTTCTGAGCTCGTATACGGTATCTCCGGGTCAGCGATTGTTTCTTTAATTAATCCATTTACGAATCAACTACTCAACTACCCGATTCAACCAAGCCAAGTCGTTAATATCCCGCAAGGATGGTGGCATTATGAGATAGCTTCCACTGATAACACGCATTTGCTCGCTATTTTTGATGCACCCATTCCTGAAACCATCTTTGGGTCTGATATTTTGCGCCTGACACCCGCAAATGTCCTTGCACATTCGTACTGTCTTGATGAAGCGAAAGTAAAAGATACGCTCGCACCCATTAAACAAACGGTCGTTATCGGCCCACCTAGTGACTGTAACCAAACTCAATCACAAATGAAGCCTACTGCGATGCAACATGTAAATCAAATGTATATAAACCCAGGTTATCAATATCACGGGTATTATAACCCTATGTACTCGCAACAGTATCCCTATTGAAATGAAGTTACTCGTCAAAAAAGCCTGACATACTACCCCTACCAGGGAATATGTCAGGCTTTTCATTACTGTTCTATTTTATTGCGAGCGCATTAACAATCATCGTGACCGCTTCTGCTCTTGTAGCTACCTTTTTCGGTTGGAAGGTTTGATTCGGATATCCCGTAATAATTCCTTCTTCTACCGCCTGGCTCACGGCTTTCTGTGCCCATGTGGAGATCGACGCTGTATCTTTAAATGACAGCTGCTTTCCTTCTGTACCGTTTTTCTTTATATTCGTCAGAATCACCGCCATTTGTTCGCGCGTAATTGTATCGTTGACTCCAAACGTTGTCGTGTTATACCCGTTGATGATGCCATTCGTATACGCTGTTTCGATAGCTGCTTTTGCCCAATGATTTTGCGTATCGGTAAAGGCATAACCTTGTTTCTCTTTCGCTTGTAATCCAAATGCTTTTACTACCATTGAGACAAACTCGGCACGCGTAATCGTTTGGTTCGGTTTAAAGGTTCCATCTGGATACCCGCTAACCGCTCCGCTTTGTACAAGCTGCTGAATATGTGATTGGGCCCAATGACCTTGAATATCGGCAAATACCGGAACTTGCGGTTTCGGATCATCTTTTTTTTTCGGCAGATTGACAAGCGTGAACGTACTGAATTTATCTACCCAAACAGAGAGACCGATCGGGTTGTGCTTCTCATCATATTGAATCTCACCTTTATCGACCTTTTTCTCCCCATCGCTATGCTCAATAAAGATGGCAAGTGATTGGAGGAAGTCTTCCTGTTTCTTCGCGTCTGTCGGAATGTTCATTCCGGTTAGTGGAAGCGTGATTTTCGTACGACCCGAGAAGTTTGTCTCGATGTGTAACGGTGTTCCGATTACGCTGCCATCCTTCGCCTGTACACCCAGCAATGTTTTTGTTTGTTGAATCTCGTTTTCTTTCGTTACCGGCTCGATTTTCATATATACGTCTTTTTTACTGAGAGACGACACCGTTTCTTTCGGAAGTTCAATCGTCGCTTTATCTGTCACAACCTGGGCAGAGAATCCTTTGTCTGCCATGGTAGACAATGCTTCTTTCTGTACATTTGCCACGATTTCCTGCGCTTCATTTCCTTTCAGATCAGGAATAGAAATCGTTACCTTGTTCATGTTATCTGTCGCTTTGGCCATCGCTTCGGCTGCTTTTTTGGCATCCAGAGTAACGGTATCACTCTTTTTCCCGTCGGCTGTAACGGTTCGGGTAATCTCTACACTCGCTGCCTGTTTTCCTTTTTCATTCTCACCAACTAGAACGGAAGAGGTCCGCGTATTAGTAGAAGAGGACGTGTCTCGACTTCCGCCACCACCGCCTCCTCCGCTACTGCCACCGGAAGATGCTGACTGAACGGTTACCAAGCACGTTGCCTTTTCACTTCCATCTTCTGTTGTGACGGTAATCGTTGTCGTACCTGCTGTTTTTGGTGTCACCTCGCCATTCGCATCGACTGTTGCTACATCTGTGTTACTGCTGCTCCAAGTGACCTTTTTATTTGTCGCATTATCCGGTTTCACCGTAGCCGTCAGTTTCGCTGTGCTTCCGCCTGCTGTTAGACTCAATGTTGACTGATACAGTGCTACACCTGATACAGGTACGGTTCCGGTTCCTCGATTGACCGTAATCGTATACTCCTTTTTTGTTCCATCCTCTGCGGTGACTACCACAGGAATGTTGTTACTTCCAACATCCAGCCCAACATCCAGTGTCAGCGTATCCGATGTGGATACTGTGCCCTTTATCTTCACCGTCGCCTTAGAATCCTCTACCTCTGCCGTTACCGAGATGGATGAAACATCATTGCTCACCGTAGCGGAAAACGTATCCGGTGTTGTGGAAGACGGGGTCAACGTACCTGGACTGATGCCTACTCTCTTTAAGTTAGCATTACTAGACAAAAGCTTTGGAACGAGTAACCTTTGAATACGGTGGTTGCCTGTATCCGCGGCATACATATTCCCATCCTTGTCTACCGCGATCCCACAGGGATATCTGAACTCACCAGGATTAGTACCTCCTTTTCCCCATGCTTTTTCGACTTTACCATCGGACGTAAACTTTTGAATGCGGTTATTGTTTGTATCCGCGACATACACATTCCCTGCCTCGTCTACCGCGATCCCATTAGGATTGTTAAGATCACCATTCACAAAAACTTCCCATTTGCCTGAACCACTATCATTTGGCGTAAACTTTTGAATGCGGTTGTTGTTTGTATCCGCGACATACACATTCCCATCTCTGTCTACTGCGATCCCAGTAGGAGAGTCGAACTCAGTACCCTCCAGATCTTCCCATTTGCCTGAACCGCTATCTTTTGGCGTAAATTTTTTAATGGAGCTGTAGCCTAGATCTGCGACATACACATTCCCATCCTGGTCTACTGCGATCCCAGTAAGGATGTCGGAATCACGACTCCAAAAAACTTCCCATTGGCCTTCACTTGGGTTATTAGCATTTGGCGTAAACTTTTGAATGTTACGGTTGACTGTATCCGAGACATACACATTCCTATGCTGGTCTACCGCGATCCCACAGGGGGCTTTGAACTGACCAGCACCAGCACCATATTCTCCCCCCCATGATGTTTCGAATGTACCGTCTGACTTAAACTTTTGAATGCGTCTGTTGTCGCGATCGACGACATACATGTTTCCGGCATTGTCTACCGCCACTCCTTGAGGGAAAGAGAAAAAATACTGCTCGGTTGTAGGTAAAATCTTTTTAAATCCCTCCTCATCTGCAGCTACTACACGTGACGACGGAAATAAAATTGAAAGATTCATAAGGACACACAGCAGTACTACAAAGATGCTCCTTGTACGTTGTTTTTTTCGAATCAAAATTCTTCCTCTCCCTTTTTCTTAAAAAATAAGTCTACTATTTTTTCATAATATATCTACTTATACATAGTATCACCTGCCTCTGAACAAATTCTGAACATACAAAAGCCTGACATCTATCCCCACGAAAAAAGAAGATGCCAGGCCAGTTCCATTTTTAAAATTAATTTTTTCAACCTCTAATACTTCACATAATACACAAGCATCCGCGCCCACTCGCTAGCAATCACCTGAAGGCTTTCATGATCCAACCACCATTTTTTAAAGTGTACAGTACGCAGTTGGTGTGAACCGACACTAGCAATCTCAATTCCTGTATGGGCGAATACATGCTGGAACACATAAACCGCACGCCTTGTATGCCAGTCGTCTGTCACTAGAGTTAGTCGTTTGACCGAACGGCCGCTCTTCTGTAGTAACTCCTTTGTATACAAAGCATTCTCATATGTACTAAGCGATTTCTCTTCTTTACTGATCGCGTGCGCAGGAATTCCAAGTTCAAGCAGCAGGGCTACCATCTCTCTTGATTCTGTTGTACGCCAAGATAGTTGTCCACCGCTTGACACGATGATAAGCGGTGCAATGCCCTCTTTATATAGTTCAGCCGCCTTGCGCGTGCGCTGTCCATCCTGTTCTCCACCGAGCAGCACAATCACATCGCTCTTTTGTCGGTTGTCAGGGTAGACGAGATAACGGGCTGCTCCTTCTAAGATCGGCTCGTACGATAGCCAAAGTATTAACAGGAGCACTACGATTGCGGCCGCCCCTTTTTTTCGTTTTGTCACATCCATGCCCCCTTTTTGTCTATCGTACTCCACATCCAATCAAAAAAGGAACAGTCAGCGAAAGACTGTTCCCTATACGTTCTTTTATTTCTGAAGCAAAATCACATGTACACTGCCCGGTCCATGCACACCGAACACCAGATCCATCTCGATATCCCCGGTCCGGCTTGGTCCTGTAATAAAGTTCAAGCAAGCAGGAATCCCGCCCGGAACCCGTTCATGAATGTAGGCGGCAGCATGGGTAAGACGCGGCAAAAGCGTATCTTCTGCCAGAACGAGTACAAGACGCGGCGGCAGTAGACTCACCATGCGCCCTCTCCCGGCTCCATTCCAGAGCAGGACCGTTCCAGTCTCACATAAGCCAAGATCGGCATATACAATACCTACACCCGTTTCGGCAGCATAGGCGCGAAGCTCATCTGCATTCTCGTCTGTGCGCCAAGTGCGATACCTCACATCCACATTTTCCAATGCCTGATGAAGTCCTAATTCGTTCAACCGTTCATCATCCCAACCAAGTGCATCTTGAACGTTCCACTGTTTCAGCACAGCTGCCAGCGCTTTGCCTGCTTCCTCAGGACGCACGCGAGTTACCTCTGTACGAAGTTCCTTCAGATTTCCGATAAATTGTTCGGCAAGCGCAGCCTGATCCATCCCGGCATACAAATGTTCATACGGCTTGTCATTCCATTCTGGCATGCGCACGCCACTGCGACGCGGGCGGCCAAGACGGTCAGCAAGCCGATTCAGAAAGGCTTCTCTTTCTTGTGTACTCATTCTTATCGGCCCCCTTCCTTCTTCTCTTTCCACCAGGAGCGGAACGATTGCTCAGCAGGCTGTGGCAAATCACGCACATTCGTCCAGCCTGCCATCATGCCTGGACCAGATGAGATAACACCGTCTTTTGCCAGTCCATCTGTCATTTTATGAGCACTATTTACGGCCGCATCATATACAGCCGGATGACTCGTCATAAAGCCAAATCCTTTAAACGCCAGTTTGTCCTGCCATTTGCCATACCCTTGTTCCACCTGATCCTTGCGGTGTTCTAGCAAAAGATCATGCAGCGGGATTTTGACCGGACATACATCCGTACAAGCTCCGCACAAGCTTGAAGCATTGGGGAGATCTTTCCAATCTTCATACCCATCAAGAAGCGGTGTCAGTACCGATCCGATTGGACCGCTATAAACGCCCCCATATGCATGTCCGCCAATATGACGATATATCGGGCATACATTCAGACAAGCTCCACAGCGAATGCACTTAAGTACTTCCTGATAAGCAGTACCGAGAATGTCTGAACGACCGTTATCAAGTACAATAAGATGGAACTCTTCTGGTCCATCTGTATCTTCCGGACGACGCGGACCACTCAGTGCCGTCACATATACACTAATTTTTTGGCCGGTTGCGCTCCGTGTCAGCATGGAAATAACAATATCAAGCTCTTCCCATGTCGGTACAAGCCGCTCCATCCCCATAATCGCAATATGAACTTTTGGCAATGTCGTCGTCAGGCGAGCATTTCCTTCATTGCTGACGAGCACGACAGAACCGGATTCGGCTACCCCGAAGTTGCAACCCGAGATTCCGATATCAGCATCAAGAAATTTACGGCGCAGCTCTTCACGTGCGAACTGGCACAGATCCTCTGTCTGATCTGACAGCTGACGTCCAGCTACTTCTGAGAACAACTCTGATACTTGAGCCCGATTTTTGTGAATGGCAGGGGCAATAATATGAGAAGGAGTTTCTCCCGCTAGTTGGATGATGTATTCTCCAAGGTCTGTTTCTACTACTTGTACGCCTGTTTCTTCAAGATGACTGTTCAGATGAATTTCTTCCGATACCATTGACTTCGATTTTACAACCGAGCGTGCTCCACTCGCCTCAGCGATGCGTAATACGTGATTCACCGCATCAGATGCTGTTTGTGCAAAATGTACATGTCCACCGTTTTTCTCTACATTATCTGCGAGTTCTTCTAAGTAACTGTCCAAATTCTCAACCGTATGGCGGCGGATATGGGAGGCTAATTCACGCCATTCTTCTACATTCCCAAGCTCATCTGCCGCCTGAAAACGTCCACCACGCAGCCGATCCTGTGTGAATGGCAAAGCTTTTTGCAACTGCTCATCCAGCAATGCCTTTTTCACACGCCCGATGAAAGGGAGAGACTGTACGCTCATTTTGCTCCCCCCTTCGCCAATACTTCTGCGACATGCATAACTTTCACCGACTTACCGGTACGCTGCAGACGTCCACCGATATTCATCAGACAGCCCATGTCCGATCCAATCAATAACTCAGCGCCTGTCTCTTCAATATGCTGCACTTTCTCATCAACCATCGCTTCAGATATCTCGCTCATTTTAGCCGAGAATGTTCCACCGAATCCACAACAATCCTGGCAGTACGGCAGCTCTTCCATGTGAAGACCCTTCATGCCAGCAAGAAGCTTACCTGGCTCTGCTTTTATACCAAGGGAACGACTCATATGACAGGAGTGATGATACGTTGCATTCGCCGGAAGCTCTCCTTCTAGCTTCTCAACGCCCAGTACTTTTACAATAAATTCTGAAAATTCATACGTTTTGGCTGCTAATTCAACAGCTGCCTGATGCCAGGTCGGATCATCTTTCAGCAACTCTGGATACTCTCGGCGGATCATCGTTACACAAGAACCGGATGGTGCTACTACATATTCGCTTTTTTGAAAAGCTGTAATCATCTGCCGAGCTGCTTTAGCCGCATCTTTTTGGTATCCACTATTATAAGCAGGCTGTCCACAGCACGTCTGCGCTGCCGGGAAGTCCACTTCTACCCCAAGCCGTTCCAACACTTCTACTACACTTTGTCCTACCTGCGGAAAAAACACATCAGACAGGCATGTGATAAACAATGAAACTCTCACACTTCCACCTCTTTATTTCGCAATTCTGTTATCATTTTCTTTTCACTCTAGCATGATTGTTAACTGTTAACAAGGGATGAGTGGTATTTAACAAAAAATATTCAGAAAAAACGTGAAAAAAGCACTTTAATCCGTTACTATAGAGCATAGAGAAAGAATGAATGAAAGCGGGGACGTGTTAATGGGGAACGAGAAGATTATGATTTTAATGCCGCTAAGTGGAAAGATTCTCTGGGAGATGTATGGAGAATCATTTGGGTACTTTCAAAAACCGCCTTCTCTGCACGTACCGCTTGAAGAACACGAAATTCATACCGACTGGATTCAAGAAATTGAACGCGGTGTCATTTATCTACAGAAGTAAATACAGAAGCCACCGATTGTCTGATCTAGACAGTCGGTGGCTTTTTTATGGACATCGATTCTATGAACGCAACGTAATCGTGCAATTCCCCCATACCTCTTCGCCATATACGAGTTCAAGACTGTCGCCATCCGCAACCGGACCGACGCCTGCCGGTGTCCCCGTATAAATCACATCGCCTTTGCCAAGGCCGAAATGCTCGGCTGTGAATGCCACAATGGTTGGAATGTCAAACAGCATGTCCTGAATGTTTCCATCCTGAACCGTTTCTCCATTTTTGCGAAGGGAGAAATTTTGCGCCGTACACGCTTCTACACTCTCAAACGGGCGGAATTTCGTCAGCAACGCCGCATTCGGAAATCCTTTCGCCCGCAGCCACGGATGACTTTTTTTCTTCAGATCACTCTGCACATCACGAAGGGTAAAATCGATCCCTAACGCAACCTGATCAATAACATCTTCCATCCGCATCCCCTGCTCATACGGGCGCGCAATATGAAGCACAAGTTCAGCTTCATGATGTACTTCCCCACGGTTTCCAGGAAGAATAACCTCCTGCCCGTTCGCTTCTACAAGTGAATGAGTCGGCTTGCCGAACAAGAACGGCATAGTTGGCACGGCATTGCCAAGTTCTTCTGCATGCAGACGATAATTGCGCCCCACACAATATATGTTGCGAATCGTTTCAATCATGATGCTTCCTTCTTTCCTCTTTGAATTAAATGCTTTTGATCATGCCACCATCTACAAGTATCGAACTGCCGGTCACATATGTATTCGCCCCGGATAACAGGAATGCAACCACCCGTGCGAATTCTTCCGGTTGTCCGTAACGACCAAGCGGAATATTTGCTTCCATCTGTTGCTGAATCTCTTCGCGAGATACACCCTGCCGCTGTGCATTCATCTCATCTAGGTAAATGAGACGATCAGTCGCAATTCGTCCCGGTGCTACGGTGTTAACGAGAACATTATACGGTGCTAATTCTACCGACAGCGTCTTTGACAGTCCTACGATGCCCGTGCGGAATGTATTGGACAGCACAAGTCCCGGAATGGGTTGTTTAATAGAAGAAGAGGCAATATTGACGATATGGCCGCCCCCCTGCTTAAGATCAGGCAGCACTTCGCGGATGACACGAATATAGCTTAACAGTGTCAGCTCAAATGCTTTCATCCAATCCTCATCCGTAAACTGTTCAAACGTACCGCTTGGAGGCCCACCCGCATTGTTGACCAAAATCTCAATGCGACCAAACGTATCACGCACCGCCTGAACAAGTGCTTGAATCTCTTCTACTTTCGTAATATCAGCACGGCAGTAAGCCGCTTTACCCGCACCAAGTGCATTCAATTCATCTGCTACCCGTTTTAGTTTTTCTTCATCGCGGCTCGTCAGCATGACGTTTGCGCCTTCTTTAACCAGTTGCTCAGCAATCGCTCGCCCTAATCCCTGGCTTGAGGCAACGACGAGTGCCGTTTTTCCAGTAAGATGCAGATCCATTCATTCTATCCCCTTGCTGTCTGTATTTTCACTCTCTTTTGATTGTACGGGACGAGGTGCTATCGGTCAAACCTTCAAGTGTTGAACACTTTACTTTCTAAATTTTTAGTTAACTTTATTCACATTATACGTTACATTAACTAACATATAGTTGTTTTTTAGAGAGAGGAGTTCGGATATGACTAAGAACAAAGCAATATTCTCAAGCAGAATCTATCTTCCCTCAAAGCAGTACAGGGCCTGCTTACAGGTAATCCGTACGGCAAAGAACGAATCTATGCCTACTGCCGAACGAAAGGCTACAATGCATATAAAGGAAAAGGCTGGTCCGCCATTGTAAGCGAACGAATCGACTCGTAAACAAAAAACATAAAGTAAGGCGCAGGTTATACCTGCGCCGTTTTCTTTACTTCATCTTCAAGTATGAACTTTTGAATCTTTCCGCTTGCCGTCTTTGGTAGTTCATCCACAAAGTGGTATTCGCGCGGACGTTTGTACGGAGCGAGCTTACCTCCGTCAAGCAGGAACGTATTCAGATCTGCTTCTGTAAGTTTGTTCCCTTTTGCCACTACAATATACGCCAGAACGATCTGTCCCCATTTCGGGTCGGGCTTGCCAATTACAGCTGCTTCCTTCACACCTGTATGTTCGATCAGGCAATCTTCCACTTCACGTGGATAAACATTCTCCGCACCGGAGATAATCATATGATTCATCCGGTCACGAATCCAGATGTATCCGTCCTCGTCATACTCACCGAGGTCTCCTGTATGATACCAGCCATACGCAAGTGCTCTCGCTGTTGCCTCTGGACGGTTGTAGTAGCCATTCATCATGCACGGGCCCTTCACGAGAATCTCACCCACTTCACCCACTTCGCAGCGGTCAGCCGGGTTAGTCGGTTCTCCGTCTTCCGGAACACGAGCAATCACGATCTCATGTGTCAAGCTTGCTTTTCCAGCTGCTCCTGCCCGTGCAAGCTGTTCATCCGGATGCAACACCGCCATGCACGGGCCCATCTCAGTTGTGCCGAAGATTTGTACCAGATCAGCTCCAATTTTCTGATCGAATTCATGGATTAAAATAGGAGCCATCGATGCCCCTCCGTATTCCACCAAGCGAAGCGACGACAGATTGTACGCTTCAATCCCCTCAACGTGTAACATCATCGTGATCATCGTCGGTGCTGCAAACATATGCGTCACCTGTTCACGTTCAATAGTCGCAAGCACTTCTGTCGCATCGAAATGATGAAGCAGTACGTTCGTCGCCCCTATCTGAACACGCGGGAGGAACGATGTGTGCAGTTCCGCTGTATGATTCAGCGGTGCTGCCGAAAGTCCGATGTCATTTTTAGTGAGCCCCATGCACTGCATCATCATAAAATTATGGTGAAGCTTGCTGCGGTGCGTGTGAAGCACGCCTTTCGGACGGCCAGTTGTACCACTTGTATACATCATAATGCAGTAATCATTCTCAGCGACAGCTGCTTCCGGCTTTTCTATTGATTCTGCATCCAGAAGTTGATAGAAGTCTAGGGCACTTGCTGGAACGGATGAATCCACATAAACCCAGTGCAGCACAGGTGTGCCGATCTGACGCGCCTGCTCTACTGTCTGTGCCCCCACCTCTTCGTACAGCACCACTTTAGCATTTGCATCCTGCAGAATGTATTGCAGTTCATGCGGGGCTAAGCGATAATTAATCGGGTTAAAAATCGCACCGATTTTCGCTACAGCGAACATCGCGATAACATATTCGCTTGTATTGTAGAGGAATGACGATACAACGTCCCCTTTTCCTATACCAAGGCGCTGTAGCGCTCGTGCGAATTGATTCACTTTATTGTCAAGTTCACGATACGTAAAGTGATGCTGTTTTACTCCATATTCATACACAAGGGCAAGTTTCTCCGGATAATTCCGGGCCGACCATTCTACTATATCTCCGATTGTCGTGCTCACAGCAGCTCTCCTTCTTTCGTTCTAATTATTTCAAATATTCAGGTTTTTGAAATCCCTGGAAGTCTTTCTCTACAACAGCTTTAAATTCTGGTGATTTGTATGCTTCGATTATATCTTTTGTAATCTGATTGTCTTTATCTGCTGTTTTTACAGCTACAATGTTCATGTATTTTTCTGGAAGATTCTCTAATTTCAGCGCTTCTGTTAATTTAAGTCCAGATGCAATCGCGAAGTTACCATTTACGAATGCATAGTCTGCATCAGCAAGGGAACGCGGAAGCTGGGCAGCTTCAAGTGGTTGCAATTGAATATTTTTCACGTTCTGTGCCACATCTTTTTCCGATGCTTTTGTCGGGTCGATACCTGCTTTCAGCTTAATCCAGCCGAACTGTTCTAGCATTACAAGCGCACGTGCCTGGTTAGTCGGATCATTTGGCAGAGTTACAGTCGCGCCAGATTGTACTTCATCAAGTGACTTGTGTTTGTTAGAATACACACCAAGTGGTGCAGTCGGAACTTGAAGCGCGTCTGTAATAGGAAGATTATGATCTTTCGCAAATTTCTTCAGGTACACAACATGTTGGAATACGTTCGCATTAAGCGATCCTTCTGCCAGCGCATTATTCGGTTGAACGTAATCGTTGAACTCTACTATTTTTACTGTATAGCCTTTTTTCTCAAGAATAGGCTGAATGCCTTTTTTAATCTGATCACTGTACGGACCGGCTGTTGCACCAATCGTGATTTCTTTCGTTTCTTTTGTTCCTGCCTGTCCAGATGGAGCAGCCTTCTCTCCACCGCCGCATGCAGCAAGCAGTCCTGCTAGAACGACGAATACCCATGTTAAAATAATTGATTTTACTTTCATCTGTACTTCCCCCTTTTTATAAATGCCAAGAAAATTCAATACAGTTGCAACCCCTGTCTCTCTTCTAGTCCCCCCTTGCAAATAAAAACGACCTCTTACCAAAGTAAGAGGTCGACGACAGACGTTTGAAAGCTCCGCCGGACCTCTTATCTTTCAGCGTCATTTGCGCTGCTGGAATTAGCACCGTTTGAACCATAATGATTCAAGGTTGCCGAGGCTTCATAGGGCCAGTCCCTCTGCCTCTCTAGATAAGAGTCCGAAACTATTAAATTTTCTTGCTGTTGAGTTTATTTTAACACATTAAACAACAAAGTCAACTAGGAATTATGATGATTTATCCGTTTTAAATTGTTGCATGGATTCTTCAAGTTCAAGTGCCATGCGGCTTAACGATGCGGAAGCAGCTGCAATCTGATCAATGGAGGAAATCTGTTCTTGTGCATATCCGGCTACATCACGAGAATTCCCAGCAGACTGCCTGGAAATCACAAGCATATCTTGCCCGGATTTCAAAATGTTTTCCGCGCTGATTGCCATCTCTTCAGATGAAACCGAAATCTGGCTAATTTGCGTAGAAATCGACTCAACGGAATCCATAATATTTTGAAATATAAGCCCTGCTTCATCCACAGCCTGAACACCTGTACTAACTTCCTCTGTACCTTTGTTCATCGATCCTACTGCCCGCTGTGTCTCTCCCTGGATCTCCTGAATTACCTGTGCAATCTGATCAGCAGACTGCTTGGATTGCTCCGCAAGCTTACGTACTTCATCCGCTACCACTGCGAATCCTTTCCCCTGTTCACCAGCCCGTGCCGCTTCGATTGCCGCATTCAGTGCTAGCAAGTTTGTTTGTTCAGCAATCGATGTAATGACCCCAATGATTCCGCCAATCTCCTGCGAGCGTTCTCCAAGCAGACGCACCACGCTTGCTGCCTCTTCCACCGATGTACCTATCGTATTCATCTGCTGTACCGCCTGCTGAATGGTGCGGTTTCCTTTCTCCGCCTCTACAGCTGTCCGGTGTACCGCTTCTGCCACAACCGAAGAGGAAGAAGCGATCTGGTGGACACCATTCGTCATATGTTCCATCGTTTGAGCTGTCTTCGTTATCCCTTCCACTTCCTGCTCTACACCAACTGCCACTTCCTGCGTAGCAATTGTAATCTGATTCAAAGTGCCGCCTGCATGTGCTACACCGGCTGCCAGTTCCTGTGAAGACGACGCGACCTGTCTGGCTGTCTGATTAACCTGGTCAATCAAGCGGCGCAAGTTTTCCAGCATGCCGTTAACAGCATGCGACAAGTGACCAATCTCATCTTCCGAATCCACCGGAAGTTGTTCTGCCCGCAAGTCCCCTCCGGCAATTCGTTCCGCAACCGATGCAATATCTCGAATTCTCCGTACTGGACGCAATAGAGAGAGATACACAAAGAGCGCAATCACCACTAGCGTAACAGCACCTGAAATCACAACCTTAATAAGCAGGGAATTGAGCGGACTCGTAAATTCCGCTAGCGGTACTTCAAGCGCCATCATCCAGCTTGTTCCCGGAACCTGATGGTAGAAAACCATATAATCGTGCCCGTCTTTCGTAAACTCTTTCATGCCCTGCTTTGTCTTAAGCATCTCGGCTGCAAGTGTCCCGCTACTCCCTGCGCTCCCCTTCAGCACGTTTTCTTTTAGAATCTTGTTTTTATCCGGATGATGAATGATAAGACCATCTGACTGAAACACGTATACTTGATCAGACTGTCCAACTTTGAAATCCGTAGCCTGCCGGAATACTTCCCCAATCGGAGACGCTCCACTGACTAGCCCCTTCACCTTGTTATTCATATCCCGTACAGGCGCCTCAAACGAAATGATCAAGCTGCCATTCTCTTTGGCAGGGAATGGATTTGAGACGATCGGTTTGCCCGCCATAACATCCGGAAATGTCGGTTCGCTTCCGATCTGAATCACCAGATTTTTATCAATGATAAGATTGCCTTTTGTGTCTCCTACACTGATAGATGCATACGTTCCATTCATGCGTGCTTTTTCCCGCTCAAAATAGGCTAAAATTTGGTCCGTTGTACCGCTTCGGACAAGATCTGTATTCGCCATCACAACAACCTCGGACAAGCGTGTATTCAACCATGTTTCCAGCTGCGTTGCATGAATACGCACCTGGGAGTTTGCATTATTCTGTAAGGAAGCCAAAATGATCTGTTTGGCGGAGATATAATTAATCGCCCCCATTGCTGTGAGTGCCATACCTGTAAGCATCAGAATAATAAGTAAAAGTTTCACAATAAAAGATTGTTTCCCTCTCATAACATCCCTCCCCTTCCCCATATCTATAATTAGCAAGCAGGAAAGCCGGACCAAACTTGAAAGAATCGACTACCGCTTACCAGAATTACAAGTACGTATCGAGCATCGTTCCGCTAGTAAATGCTTGTGTATACATCATGTTGGAAATAGTGTGGTAATATCTAGATGGCTGTTGATCGAATAAAGGAGGAACAAAAATGGAGGGTACGGATGGAAGCAATACCGAGGCAGGGACGTATTCGATCGCTTTAACCTGTTCGGATACCGCAGATGCTATTCCTTCCCTTCCACTGATCATCGATTGGACGCGGGCAAAATCGTTTGTAAGAGCCATTTCAAACTTTTGGGAGTCAACTTCGAGTGTCCCATCTGCTTGAACGGAAACTCCGATGCTTTGTAGCACGTCTGAATCGATCGATAGACTACAGGACATGTTATGTAGAATCTGCTGCGGCAATTCCTCTTTCTCATCCTGTACAGTACGCAACATAGTATTATACGCAGCGGCGAAATCTCCGATGGCCTGATGTATTCCACTATGATCCTGCTTGCTGTATATGCTGTCTGAATTAGAGTCCAGGAGCAATTCTGCTGCTTTGCCGGCTTCCGCTATACTCCGATGTACTTCTACCGCCGCTGCTGTGCCGCTGCGAGTCATGCCAGATAGATTGCTTTTAGGCGGAAAGTTGATAATAGGTACGGTCGTGCCGAAGCTACTTCCAATCCGGCGCATTTGCGCTGTCGGCCACGCAGCAGGCTTGTTGTACCAGGCAGTATAGCGTTGAATTTGTGAAATCACCACGCCCCCTCCTTCCTTATCATAACAATATTTTACAACATAAGGATGTTCATGCGCACTATATACCCTAACTTTAATTCCTATAAAATAAGCCAGGTATTCAAAGTCAAAGTATGGATTAAAAGTCAAAGTATGGATTAAAAGTCAAAGTATGGATTAAAAGTCAAAGAGCCAATATAGATGTAATACGGAAATTCAGACTCGACTTATTTTTTCACGCAAGAAAGGAGCCAGGCTGTTTATACTGCCTGGCTCCTTTCCTCATCTTTTGATTTGCAAGCGCTTTCTAATTTGACTAGCCGATAAGTGATTTTGTCCGATTATCCACAATCCGAACTGCTTTCCCTTCACTACGCATAATGCTATTCGGCTCGCGAATCCGCAGCAAAACGGATACGCCAAGCGCGTTTTTCATCTCATGACCAATGCGGCGTACAAGGTCAGCAATCGTACTGTTATCTTCAAGCGGTCCTACAACTGCCTTATATTCTTTCGTTATTTCAGCATGCACCTCGAAGCGATCCAATGCTCCGTCTCTTTCAATTACAACCTGATAATGCGGAGCAAGCTCGCGGAATTGGAACAACACACCCTCGATCTCAGTCGGGAACACGTTCACACCACGAATGATCAGCATATCATCCACCCTACCCTTAATGCGCGACATACGCAAACTCGTTCGCCCGCATTTACAGGTAGCCGGATTCAGCGACGCAATATCTCCTGTCCGGTAACGAATGACCGGGAAGGCTTCCTTCGTCAGTGAGGTAAAGACAAGCTCTCCTTCCATACCGTATGGCAGCACTTCACCTGTTTCTGGATCTACAATCTCGGCAATAAAGTGGTCATCTGCGATATGCAGGCCATCCTGTGCCTCGATGCACTCAATCGAAACACCTGGTCCTAGCACTTCACTCAATCCGTAAATATCAATCGCCTTAATATTCAGTCTTTCTTCGAGCTGCGTCCGCATCTCTTCGGACCACGGCTCTGCTCCGAAGATTCCATACTCAATTGTAGTGGTACGCGGGTCTTTTCCCATCCGCTCCATCTCTTCTGCAATATTCATAACATACGACGGTGTTCCAGAAATGCCACGCGGCTTGAAATCTTCAATCAATGTAATTTGGCGCGGCGTATTCCCTCCTGATACCGGAACCGCGACCGCACGCAAATGCTCAATGCCATAGTGCAGACCAAGGCCACCTGTAAACAGACCATAGCCGTATGCATTATGGAAAATATCCCCTGGTTTTCCGCCTGCTGCACAGATCGCACGGGCGACAATCTCACCCCAGTTCTCAATGTCCTGCTTCGTGTAGCCGACAACCGTTGGCTTTCCTTTCGTGCCAGAAGAGCCGTGGATGCGTACGACTTCTGACATATCCACCGCGAACAGATTAAATGGATAATTCTCGCGCAGATCCGTTTTTTTCATAAAGGGGAGACTCTGCAAATCTTCGAGGGATTGAATGTCATCCGGTGCAATTCCAGCTTGATCAAGCGCTTCCTTATGAAACGGTACGCGCTCATACGCATGCCGTACCGTTTCCTGCAGCCGTTCGAGTTGAAGCGCTTCCTTTTGTTCACGCCCCATCGTCTCCATTGCTTCATTGAAAATCACAGGAACCCCTCCCTTTTATTCGCCGAGAAATATCGGTTTTCTTTTCTCACTGAATGCTGCCAGTGCTTCTACTCGATCCTTCGTCGGAATGATCACTTCATATGCTTTCGTCTCAATATCAAGGCCCGTCTGCAAATCTACGCAGCTCCCTTTACTGATGGCGTACTTCGCCTGGTACACAGCAAGCGGAGCGTTCTGAACAATTTCTTCTGCTAACTCAAAAGCTACCGAAAGCAACGCCTCATCGTCTGCGGCCACCCCGTTGAGAATACCGTATTCATACGCCTGTTCTGCTGTAATTTTACGGGCAGTGAAAACAAGCTCTTTCGCTTTCGCCGGGCCGATCAGGTGTGCCAAACGTTGTGTCCCTCCTGCACCCGGAATAATGCCAAGACTTACTTCTGTCAATCCCATACCCGCACCAGCAACGGCAAAGCGGAAATCGCATGCGAGCGCTAGCTCGAATCCGCCACCAAACGCATATCCATTAATAGCCGCAATCACCGGCTGCGGCAGACGCTCTACCGCTGTGAATACATCGCGGATTTTGGAAACATTACGGCGCACTTCCTGTTCATTTAGCGTACGGCGCTCTTTCAGATCGGCACCAGCCGAAAATGCCCTGCCGTTTGCTGTGATGATCACTGTACGAATCTCTTTCGTACGCTGTGCAATATTTTCTACCAGTTCACCGAGTTCTTTGAGCGTTTCGTAATTAAACGTATTCATGCTCTCCGGACGATTCAGTGTAATGACACCCACATATCCTTTTTGTTCGAATAAAATGTTCTCTGTCTTCACCATGAAAAATTCCCCTCTCTATACAACATGATGATAGCGTCAACTATACGACTGGAGCCGATTCAAAAAACGACAGGAAGAAGCGGACAGCACCCGGATGCAACAAATCATAATACCCACGGAATAATTCCTCTGCTTCCTTTCCAAGCCAGAAATTCGGCAACAATTCATCCGGCAGGCTCGGATCAATAAATAAAAACTTCCTGTATTCATGTACAAGCTTTGTCTTCTCTACAAAACACTCATTGTCCTGTAAACCCTCACGCTGGCGCGATTTTTCTTTTATATCATCATATTTTGGACGATACTCTGTAATGAACTCTTCATACGCCGCATTAATCTCGTCCAGATTCCAGCAACGGCTCACCAGCCCAGCCGGTTCGCTCCAGCCAAGATGCTGTGCACGAAAAATCTCTACATACGGTGTAATCTCGTATGCCTCATTCATATCTTTAACCCGCTCTTCGAGATTGTGCGGACTGATCCAGGTGCTGTTCGCCAGCATTCCAAACCCCATCCATGACAACTCTTTGCGCAACTGATCGCGCAAATGTCGCTTCTCTTCCGGAATGTTATAGCTAACGATGCTCCAACTTCCATCCCATTCCGCAGGCATCTCCTTATAAATACGCAATGCCGCTTCATCCAGCCGCTTCTTGCCGCGCGATGTCATGCGATAGTAGCTCCGGTTCCCAATCTTGCGTGATTCAATCCATCCCTGCTTCATCATACGCGAAATCGCGGCTCGGATAGCCGGCTCGGACAGCCCGAACTCTCCCATCAGCTTCGTTATACTTCCAACCCATATCTCTCCACCATAATGGCGCACATATTCACCATAAATTGTAAATAACATAGACTGAGATTTCACTTTGTACTTCTCCAACCCTTCTGTAAAACATTTTGTTTGTCTATTATAGCGTATCACATGCCTTTTTTCTGCTTATCCGCACCTATATTGACGCTCTTTCAGAATTTGATTACTATAAAAGAAAAAATATAGCGCTATATAAACGAACCAATTATAAAGCGTTATACAAAAGTGGGATGGAGGAAATTCAATGAATATAGCCGAGGTAGAGGTATCAGGTCTAATAGCCAGCTCTTATCCGTATGAAGCACACATCTTACATATTCAGCGCTCGGATACAACGAATACAGAAGTGATTACCTGGCAGTTTGCGAACGGTGAACTTGTTCAGCTTATGCTGTATAGTCCGGATGATGCGGTCCTACTCTCCGTATCGCCTGCTATCGTTCTTCCAGAAGAAAATGAAAATGGACATTTCTTTACCGCAGGCGAGATCAAACTTTTTCTATCTCGCATCAAAAACCATAACGTGTAGCCAAAAAGCCGGAGTCATATGATTCCGGCTTTTTGGCCGGTTACGTTGCCGATTCAAGCGCCACGCGCAGTTCCTGAAGCTTCTTCTCCATGCGTGCCTTGCGAAAAATCGCCTGTATAAATGTCCCCTGCCCAATCACTCCGTGTGATGTACGAGCAGTTACGTCACATACAACCCGGCGTTCTCCTACATCTGTGCAAACCGCGGTAAACACAACTTTCTCACCTACGATAGCTGGCCCCGTATGCGTAATCGAAACATCGTAACCTGCCCCTTCTTCTCCCTCTTCGAGATAAGGCAGAATGACATGCCGCCCGGCTTTTTCCATATAATAAATCATCGTTACCGTAGACATGACTTGATGGACCACTTCCCCATCAAAAGCGGGACGCATATCGTCTGTCACCATAATCTCAATGGTCTCTGTAACACCCGGCGTAAGTCCCTTCATACCCTCACCTCCACTGTTATTTCCCCTGGAACAACGGTGCACGCTTGTCGAAAAACGCCTGTACGCCTTCTTTATGGTCAGCCGTATTCCCTGCAATATCTTGAGAATATGCTTCATACTCAAGCGCTTCCTCAAGTGTCATATGAAGACTTTTGTACATCGCCTTTTTAATTAAACCAATGCTTCTCGTCGGCAGTGCTGCCAGACGCTCGGCATATACACGTACGCTTTCCGCGAACTGCTCTGCTGGATATACTTGATTAACCATGCCAATGCGGTGCGCTTCCGCAGCATGTAGCTTATCCCCGCTAAGCGCCAATTCAAGTGCACGTCCGATGCCTACGATGCGCGAGAGGAAATAGCACCCACCGGAATCCGGCACAAGTCCAATATTAATGAACGCATTGCTGAACACAGCATTATCTGCCGCCAGCCGAAGATCACAGGCAAGTGCCAGACTCATTCCAGCTCCTGCTGCTGCACCGTTCACAGCCGCAATTACCGGCTTACCCATATTTTGAATCTGCATGACCATCGGATTGTATCGCTCACGTAATAATGCGCTGAACTCTACTGGTTCGCCCGACTGTACTTCTCCGAGATCTTGTCCGGCATTGAACGCCTTGCCTGCACCGGTAATGACCACGCAGCGCACATCCGAATCTTTCTCCGCCTGTTTGAGTGCCGTAATAATTTCCTTGTGCATCTGCTTCGTAAACGCGTTATACCGCTCCGGGCGGTTTAGCATCAGCACCGCCACATGGTTTGTCACTTCATATTGAATCGTTTCGTACATTGAGCTGCGCCTCCTTCATTATTGTCCGGTAAAATTCGGCTTCCGCTTTTCTATAAAAGCATTCATACCTTCCGCCTTGTCTTCACTGGCAAACAAAAGATAGAAACAATTACGTTCATATTCAAGCCCTTCGGTTGTTGTCGCATCGACTGCTTTGACGACAGACTTCTTAATTAGACGCACGGCAAGCGGAGGCATATCAGCAATGCGACGGGCTGTTTTTAATGCTTCCGCTCGGCATAGTTCAGCCGGAACCACCCGATTAACAAGTCGGTACTGCAGTGCTTCGTGTGCTGTAATCGGCTCACCTGTCAAAAGCATCTCCATCGCTTTCAACTTGCCAACCGCTTTCGTCAGGCGCTGTGTGCCGCCCGCACCAGGCATAACGCCAAGCTTCACCTCAGGCTGCCCGATTCGTGCGGTCTCGGATGCGATGACAATATCACAGCTCATCATCAGTTCACAGCCGCCGCCGAGGGCAAAGCCGCTAACCGCTGCAATAATCGGTTTTGTCACAAGCGAAATTCGATCCCATACAGCAAACTGGTCTTTGACGAGCATCGAGACGACTCCATCATGCGCCATCTCTTCAATATCTGCTCCTGCAGCGAACGCTCGCTCCTGTCCGGTAATCACCATACAACGTATCGTTTGATCCCGGTCAAACGCCTCAAGGGCCGCTACGATCTCCTCGACCATCTGAAGGTTAAGCGCATTCAATACGTGCGGTCGGTTCAGCTCAATGATTCCAACATTTCCTTCTACTGAAACGGTAATGAATGTATCGTTCATAGCTATCTCCTTACTTATTCAACAATTGCGGGTGGTCTTACCGTGTAACCGCTTTCGATTTTCGTGCATACGTACCAAGTGCAACAGCTACAAGCTCGCCTTCTCCTGTCCGTACTTCCGCTTGCATGACAATCGTCCGTCCGCCGCGCTTTATAACTTTGGACTGAGCAATCAATTTGTCTCCGCGTGCAGGAGCTAGATAGTTGACTTTACTCTCGAGGGTAACACACTGCTGCACGCCATCAATATGTGGGGCAGCTGCATGCCCCATAGCCACATCGGCCAGCGTACTTGTTACACCGCCATGGACCACGCCCTCGATACTATTATAGTGTTCAGGTCGAATATCGAGCACAACTGTGCATGTATCCTCATCCTGATGCTCGACTACAATGCCGACATATTGATTAAATCGGTTGTTGGATAACATCTATGATCACGTTCCTATTCTGCAAATGCCAGGATGAATTACTCAACTTCTGCGAAATGCATCGAAACCAGCTTACCTGCGAATCCCATCAGATCCTTGCCTGCTGCCCGTCCTTCTGGAGCATTCAGTGCTTCTGTGAGCGCTTCCTTTGTTTCAAAATACATCTCTGCGATCAGGTGAAGATTGCTATCTCCCATCGGTCCGCCATAAATCCGATTCACCTCTAACTTAATCAAACCTGGCATTTTGGCTGCAAGCGGCGCGTGCACCTCATTATAGTGGGTATCAAATGCTACTGTATCTTCCGGCTTCTTATAAATCGCAATTAACTTAATCATATGTCCCTCCATGTATAAACGAATTAATATTACAAAATAATTATATAGCGTATAAAAATCGTATAGTAATAGTTAAAGTATAGTATTAAACAGGAACAAACGTCAATATTTTTAGATAATTTAATATACTTTCTCTACAGTTCCCATGACCTTTCCTGGGCCTTTTTCATTATCTTATTACTTTTTTTCATCAAGTGAAATAATGCAATATTCCTGCATGTTCCATAATATCCAACCGATAGTTGAAATGCGTAGAAGTCTTACGATATGATCTAACTAATTACAATGGATCAGTATATAGATAGAAAGACAGGCTTTGGGAGGGACATGATGTGAATCGTAAAAAATTATCGTATCTGCTAAAGGATACTATTCTAGCAGAAGATATTTATTCAAATACTGGCACATTGTTGCTTGAGAAGGGCACCCGACTACGCGGTACAGATATTACACTCCTTTTTAACCATGATGTTGATAGTATTATGGTAGATGATGACGCTAAACATATTAAACGTGAAGTGATTGAGCAAATCCGGGACATTACCGGAACAACTAATAAGTCGTTCGGCAATTCTTACGTAAACAATCTTGATCAAATTAAAAGAATGTTTGAAGAAATCGAAGAAAATCGTCCTATTTCCCTTCATTCATACCTGGCCAGTTACTCCAGTCTGCTGGAATCGGCACTCGAGAATACATCCATGCTGCTAGCCCTGCATAAAGTACGCGGCTTCGATGATTATACATATCGACACAGTCTCAACGTCAGCCTACTATGCGGCGTGATCGCCCGTCTGCTTCATCTCTCGCCAGATGATATCTGGTTGTACGGTCAGTGTGGACTTCTGCATGACATCGGTAAACTCAAACTTAATCCGATTCTCATCCAGAAAGACCACAAAAAACTTACAGACAAAGAAAAAGAAGAGCTTCGTTCTCACACTACATACGGATGCGAAATTCTCTCTTTAGTCTCCGGCACAAACGATATCATTAAGGAAGCTGCACTGTACCATCACGAATACCTGGATGGCTCCGGTTATCCAAAAGGTCTGCAAGGAGATCAGATTCCGTTCACGGCACAGGTAGTCGCTGTCGCCAATGAGTATGATCGGTACTGTTCTGATCAAGTAGGTTCCCCACATGTTTCACCCTATCAAGCCGCACAGGAACTAACAAATGCTGCTTTCAACAATCAATTGAATCCTCGCATTGTTCTTCCTTTCGTACGCTTTATTGTCGGCGGCTATATCGGCCATAATGTGACCCTCAATGATCAGACACGTGGAACCATTGTCTATCTAAACCCGGATGAACCATTACGCCCACTTGTTAAAACAGAGACAGGCTATATAGACCTGCGCCAGGCACGTAAGCTTTCTATTATCGAAATCGACTGATCTCACAAAAAAGCTCCGGCCATCTACCAAACATGTAGACAGCCGGAGCTCTTTTTTCGATTTTTGTATCCGATTATCGTCCTGCTGGTTCAACAAATTGCAGAAGTTCCTGATCCGGTCCATGGAAGAAAATTGTCCGACCACCATCAATCGCTTGCTTCGGTTCCTCTGTCGTAGTATGTATATCATCTTACCATACAACCCTATGTACTGAGCCGATGAATGCAGTTTCTAACAAGCAAAATTCGTGCCAGTATGGTAAAATAGCAAAAAAGTATTGTCATCTCGTAGGAGGACCACATCATGATACAACAAACAATACCTGCAAAATATGTACACGAGTCGCGTACCATTAAAGAAAGTATGGTGTTGCCACCTGATACAAACCATCACGGTACCATGTTCGGTGGAGAGGTTATGGCCTACATCGATGATGTTGCAACAATTGCCGCTACAAAACATGCTCGTCACCCAGTTGTAACTGCGTCCACCGATTCCGTTGACTTCCTGCATCCAATTAAGGCAGGCTACGCGGTGCGTCTAGAATCGTTCGTTACCTGGACACACAAAACGTCAATGGAGATTTTCGTCCGTATCGTTTCAGAAGACCTGCTGACCGGTGAAAAAATCGTCTGCGCCACCTCGTTCCTGACATTCGTAGCACTTGATGAAGCTGGCAAACCGATCTCCGTACCGCCTATTGTACCGGAAACACCAGAAGAAATTGCCCTGCATGAATCCGCCCCGCGTCGTGCCTCCGTCCGCCGCGAACGCCGTAGCGAAAGCAAAGTATTCGCCGCAGAGTTTGGGATCACGAACCGGGGATAATTCTTATTTGATAGAACAGGAGAGACACGATGAGTACGATGCACCCAACCCTTGATTTCCGTATTGATGCCTTCCGTCCGATGATGGACGAACCTACATTCGAGCTATTCACAGACTGGTGCGACCGCTACCAGGAAGATACGATGCCATATCCATTCGCTATGTTAAGCTGGATGCTTGATGATTATAGCTACTGGGGCAAGCAGATTGGCAAAGAGAACCTGTATGAGTACTATTATGACGCACTTGAATTCGATGAACTGTACGCGCTGTTGTACAAAATTCAGGCGTTTACGCTATACGGCTACGGCAACTGGTCAAACAATGACCGCAAACGCAAAGGGCTGCAGCCGGTTCGATTTAAACAAGTATAAAGGCCGTCAGGAAAGAGACTGTCCCAAGCCAGAACATGGCGAGAGGGGCAGTTTTTTTGTGGTATCGACAACGTGTGGTGGTGAGGGAGTGAGAGAAGGGAGGAGCCGTTCGTTTCGGTACGCTTGCAGGGAAGTGGGAACTGTCCGCTCCGGGAGCCCGGCGAACTCGCCCGCAAAGAAAAGCATGTGATGTTGATTCACTGAAGAATTGCGGGCAAAAGCCCATTCACCGTTCTCCCTCCGCTGAGTAGACGCGTACAGGTACTCTCTTGCTCCTCCCTTCTCCCACTCCCCGCACAACGTTTCCATTTACCAAAAACATGCCACGCCAGAGCGAATCTGCTCGATCGCCATTGGCTTCTCGAAAGGTAGCTTCCTTGTTTTTTACTTGCATAGCAAAGCTCAGCCTCTTGATATTGCTTAAGGATTTTTATCCAAACTGTGTCAGGAGCGGGGGCGGGCGGGGCAGCGGAACGCCTGTACGCGATTCCCCTAGCGGAAGGAGCCGAGCGAACGGGATTTTGCCCACAATGCTTCGATGCAAATTCATCTTGGGCCTTCTTTTGTGGGCGAGTTCGCTTGGCACCTGGAGCGGACAGTTACAACTTCTCCGTAAGCGTACCGAAGTGACGAGGCCCCGCCCGATCCCGCTCCTCCTCCACATTTTGGAGAAAACCACCACTAAGAAAAAAGAGGCTCCTCTCAGCCGCTTTGTTACAGCTTTTGAGACAGCCTCCTCCTTTCAATCACGCTCTTCTTGCTCAATTATAAATTTGGCTTCCTGCTACACGGAATTCATCCGCTTTTTCTTTCATTCCCTGATTCACTGCTTCTTCTGTATCCAACCCATTGTTCTTCGCGTATTCACGAATATCCTGTGTAATACGCATACTGCAAAATTTCGGTCCACACATCGAGCAAAAATGGGCTGTTTTCGCTCCCTCTGCCGGGAGTGTTTCATCATGATATTCGATCGCACGTTCCGGATCAAGTGAGAGGTTAAATTGATCTCTCCAGCGGAATTCAAAACGCGCTTTAGAGAGAGCATCATCGCGGATCTGGGCACCTGGATGTCCTTTGGCTAGGTCAGCAGCATGCGCAGCTAGCTTATACGTAACAACCCCTACTCGGACATCTTCTTTATTTGGCAAGCCAAGATGTTCTTTCGGTGTCACATAACATAGCATAGCTGTTCCATACCACCCAATCATAGCGGCTCCAATAGCTGATGTAATATGATCGTATCCTGGTGCAATATCAGTTGTCAGTGGACCTAATGTATAAAATGGCGCTTCCTGACACACTTCTAGTTGCCGATCCATGTTTTCTTTAATCTTATGCATTGGTACATGTCCCGGTCCTTCTACGATCACCTGTACGTCATGCTTCCAGGCAATCTTCGTTAATTCCCCGAGTGTTTCCAATTCAGCAAACTGCGCATCATCATTCGCATCGGCAATGCTTCCCGGGCGCAATCCATCTCCAAGCGAGAAGGCAACATCATACGCTTTCATGATTTCGCAAATGTCCTCAAAATGTGTATATAAGAAATTTTCCTGATGATGAGCCAGACACCAGGCCGCCATAATGGAACCACCACGCGACACGATACCCGTTACCCGTTTCGCGGTAAGAGGAATATAGCGAAGGAGTACTCCAGCATGGATTGTAAAGTAATCCACCCCTTGCTCTGCTTGTTCAATTAATGTATCGCGGAAAATCTCCCACGTAAGTTCTTCAGCCTTTCCTCCAACTTTCTCAAGTGCCTGATAAATCGGAACAGTCCCAATCGGAACGGGAGAATTACGCACGATCCACTCACGTGTGGCATGAATGTTTTTCCCCGTAGAAAGATCCATAATCGTATCCGCACCCCAGCGAATCGCCCATGTCATTTTTTCTACTTCTTCCTCAATCGAAGAGGTAACAGCTGAATTCCCGATATTGGCATTAATTTTCACATGGAAATTACGTCCAATAATCATCGGCTCAGTTTCTAGATGATTAATATTAGACGGAATGATAGCACGTCCTGCTGCAATCTCTTGTCTTACAAATTCCGGCTCCATGTTCTCACGAATCGCAACAAACTCCATCTCAGGTGTGATGATGCCGCGACGTGCATAATGAAGTTGCGTGACACTTTGCCCTTGTTTCGCACGAAGTGGTTTCCGAATCAGTCCAGGAAATACCTCATGATTCTCCAATGCTTCTCCAAGACGCAGACCATTATCTTCCGGCTTTACAGCTCTGCCTTCATATTCCTCAACATCTCCACGCTCTTCAATCCAGTTCTGACGGATTTTCGCAATTCCTTCTCGAATGTTTACCTCACATGCTTCATCTGTGTACGGACCACTCGTGTCATAAATGCGCACCGGTGCATTTTCAACTACCTCTTCCCCGTTTTGGGATGGAGACAAGGCAACCTCACGAACGGGTACACGAATATCTGACCGTGACCCTTCTACATATATCTTCCGGCTGTTCGGAAACCCTTTTACTTCCCAATTTTTCTCTTGCATGTTTCTTCCTCCTTTTTCGTGCATACTACACAAAAGGACAGGATAAGGATCAGCATAATAAAAGCCGGGCCCTATACAGGGACCCGGCTCGTTATACATGAGAGATCTAGCAAGGCATAGACGAATGCCTCGTAGCTACAGATAACTCATACGAACTACTTTCCTACGCTGGTATGATCCAGATCAGGTCCCGAGGGTTTAGAAACGTAAGCGCGTTTCAATCTCAGCCCGAACTCTCGGACACCCCTAGTAGTAAACAGATTATTTTTTGTTTTACTAATGACTACATAAGACACCTTATCACTCTCTACTATAAAAATCAATATCGGATGTACGATTAATGTATATCCAGAAGTTGATTGGCTTTGCTTTTCATTTCTTTTGATAAGTCTTTATATTTTTGTTTATGTTCAACTTTGATTTTCTCTATTTTTTCGTAATCAACTCAAGCTTAACTGGGATGCTCGCTGGAACTTTCTCTCCATTTACTACTTTTTTCGCAGCTTCTACCGCCTGTTTTCCAATTAGTTCTGGCTTCTGGGCAATTGTGGCGCTCATTCGGCCATCTTGTACTGCTTTTACAGCGTCAGCAGTAGCATCAAATCCGACAACGACCACATCTTTTAAGCCTGCTGCCTGGATCGCCTGAATGGCTCCGAGCGCCATTTCATCATTATGAGCAAATACGGCTTTGACATTTTTGTTACCCTGAAGAATGTTCTCCATTACGCTCAATCCTTTGGCGCGGTCAAAATCAGCCGGCTGCTTCGCTACAACTTTTACGCCCGCTTCTTTATCGATAATTTCATGGAATCCTTGGCCACGCTCACGAGCTGCCGAGGACCCAGCAATGCCTTCAAGTTCAACCACATTGCCCTTCTTGCCGATTTTATCTAGCAAATATTTGGCTGCCATACGGCCACCCTCTACGTTATCAGACGCTACATGAGAGACAACCTTGCCCCCTTCTGCACTACGGTCAACCGTAATAACCGGGATATTGGCATTATTGGCAGACTTAATCGCAGACACAATCGCGGCAGAGTCCGTCGGATTTACCAGAATAACATTGACCTTACGCTGAATCAAATCCTCAATGCCGGAGATTTGCTTCGCCGGATCATCCTGTGCATCTACTGTCACCAGTTTCATCCCGTTAGCGGTCGCTGCTTTCTCTGCTCCTTCTTTTAAGCTGACGAAAAATGGATTGTTTTGCGTAGAGACAGCCAGACCGACCGTTACTTCTCCTGTCTTGCCACCTTGCGCACTCTTATTATTGCTCGTGCCTGGAGCCTGCGTCGTGCAGCCTGCTAACAGAGAGATGCCAAGCATTCCGGCTGCCATTCCTTTAAAAAGTCGTTTCATGTGTAATACCCTCCTTAAGTAGATAAATGAATTAGGCTGCTTTTTTACGGTCAAGAAGCACCGCCAGCAGAATAACAGCCCCTTTGACTACCTGCTGGTAGAAAGAGGAGACTTCCAGTAAGTTCAGGCCGTTGTTCAGCACCCCGATAATCATGGCACCGATCAATGTACCAAAAATCCAGCCGCGCCCACCTGACAGGCTTGTCCCACCAAGCACAACAGCGGCGATTGCATCCAGCTCGTAGCCCATTCCGGCATTCGGCTGTGCGGAGTTCAGACGGGAGGTGAGAATAATCCCGGCCAGCGCCGACAAAAAACCCGTCAGCGCATAAATGTATATTTTGACACGATCTACCTTGATGCCAGACAGAAGAGATGCTTCCTCATTCCCTCCAATGGCATATACTCGGCGACCAAATGCTGTCCTGCGGAGAATAAAATACAGAAGAATGAAGGTAATTACCATCCAAATAACTGGAACGGGAATGTAAGAAAAATAACCTGCACCCAGCATCGTAAACAGGTCGCTATTAAATCCGGTAATTGGACGCCCGTCCGTATATACAAGTGCCAGCCCACGGAAAATCGTCATCGTAGCCAGTGTCGCAATGAATGGCGCAACTTTTCCTTTTGTAATCAACAAACCGTTGGCTGCTCCCATTACCGTACCCGCCGCAAGACCACACAAGATCGCAAGCACTGGGCTCATACCATTCGTCATCGTACTAGCCGTAAAGGCACCGGAAAGTGCGAGCACCGCGCCGACAGACAGGTCAATGCCGCCAGTTAGAATGACGAACGTCATCCCGAATGCAATAAGCGCGTTAACAGACACCTGGCGCATTACGTTTAGAATATTATTTTCAGTCAAAAAATCCGGGCTCATAATCGACAAAATCACAATAATTACAAGAAGCCCAACCAGCGAACCAAGCCGCTGTATACTCGTAGAAAATGTTTTGGTAGTTCCCATTGTTACTTCCCTCCGGTCGCCGCGTGCATAATCGCTTCCTGCGTTGCACCACGGGCATCCATCACAGCAGTCAGCTTTCCTTCATGCATGACCAAAATCCGATCGCTCATGCCGAGAATCTCGGGCAACTCAGATGAGATCATGATAATCGTGACGCCTTCCGCTGTTAGTTGATTCATAATGTGATAAATTTCTTTTTTGGCCCCGATATCAACGCCTCGTGTCGGCTCGTCTAGAATGAGAATTTTCGGCTGGATGCCAAGCCACTTACCGATGACGACTTTTTGCTGATTGCCACCCGACAGTGATTTGACACGCTGTTCTGAATCCCTTGTTTTGATGTTCAGACGTCCGATCATATCACGTACAAGTTGCTTTTCTTTCCCGGTCGCCATCAAGCCATTGTGAGATAAGACAGGCAGATTGGGCAGAGCAATATTTTCACGTACCGACAATTCGAGCACAAGTCCCTGTGCTTTGCGATCTTCCGTAACGAACGCAATCCCGTGACGAATCGCATCTTCCGGTTTGCGAATCGTAATCTCTTGCCCATCGAGTACAATTCGACCGCTCTTCTTTGGCACCATACCGAATAAGGTTCGCATAATTTCTGTCCGCCCTGCTCCCATAAGCCCTGCGACACCTAGAATTTCACCCTGGCGTACGGCAAAGCTAATATCACGCAGGATACCGCCATCGCTCAAATTCTCGACACGAAGCCGTTCTTCCCCCGGCTTGACGGATCGTTCCGGGAAGCGTTCCCCGAGCTCTCGGCCAACCATCATCTGTACGATGCGATCAAGCGTCGTATCTTTAATAATCTCCGTTCCGACAAACGTACCATCACGCAAAACCGAGATACGGTCACAAAGAGCAAAAATCTCCTCCATCCGATGCGAGATGTATACCACGCCGACACCCTGAGCACGCAGGTCACGAATTACACTGAACAACGCCTCAATTTCCCGCTCCGTCAGGGCCGCTGTCGGCTCATCCATAATCAACACTTCCGCATTCAACGATAGCGCACGCGCAATCTCGATCATCTGCTGCTGCCCAATGGAGAGCGTCCCCGCCTCTGTATCCGGATCAATCTGAACCCCGAGCCGACCTAAATACTCTTTTGTTCTGGCCTTCATTTCTTTTGTGCGCAGCACACCAAAAGCCCCTGTCAAATCTCGCCCGAGAAACATATTCTCCATTACGGTTAGCTGTGGAATAATGTTAAGCTCCTGGTGAATGACCGCGATCCCCTTTTCCTCCGCGTCCTTCGGTCCACTGAACTCCACTTCCTCTCCACGCACTCGGATCACGCCTGAATCTTTCGGATAAATGCCGGTCAAAATTTTCATTAACGTTGATTTTCCGGCCCCATTCTCACCCATTAGCGCGTGAATTTCACCTTTGTCGAGCGAGAAGGAAACATCTTTGAGTACATGCACAGCTCCGAACGATTTGCTGATGTCCGTCATTTCAATTACTTGATCCATGCGTATCCTTCCCTCGCTTTAAAAAATAACACCCGCCTGCAAAATAATATTGGCGTACGGTGTTGCCTCTCCCGTTCGAATGATCGCCTTCGCCTGTTGAGTGAGTTCCTTGAACTGCTCATGCTCCATATATGAAACCTCTGTCCCATTCAAAAGCGACAATGTCTTTTCTTTCACGATGGGATTGTGCTCTGTGATCTCAGAAGCAAGCACAACACGCTCTGTTTGCATATCGGTAAGTACCACTTCAAGTGTCTCCAAGAATGACGGCAAGCCCCGTTTCAATGCCAGGTCAATCCGTGTCACGCCATCCGGGATCGGCAACCCGCAATCTGCGATCACAATCGTGTCCGTATGACCAAGACGGGCAAGCACGGCAGTAATCTCACTGTTTAATGTGCCATGTTTTTTCATGTTGCTACTCCTTCATCTGCCCTAAAAATTGCTCGACTTCCTCCTGCGTCGGCATGCCGCCCTGTGCACCGAATTTGGTCACTGACAGGGCACTCGCCGCAACTGCATACCTGATTGCCTCATCCATATCAGCTCCACGACCCATCATGACAGCCAACGCTGCGTTGCACGTATCACCAGCGCCCGTTGTATCGACCACATTAACTTGAAAGCCCGGCTGGTGAACGACATTGCTACCTTTTTGCTTGTAGTATGCACCATCTCCGCCTTTTGTCATCATGATGCTACCTGAATATACCTGCATCATCTCGCGGAAATCATCTGCCTGCTCTGGGGTACGACCGAGCATCATCGCCAATTCATATTCATTAGGCGTTACAACCGCTACCCCTGCTAGCAGTTCAGCGGGAAGTGCTGTGGCTGGAGCCGGATTCAACACAACGGGTACGCCATATTTACCGGCGATCTGAATGGCTTCCGCTACAGCAGCAAGCGGGATTTCGAGCTGCAGCAGCACGACATCTGCCTGCTTAATCGCAGCTTCTGCCTGTCGGACTTTTTCAGGTGTTACTGCATGATTGGCACCCGGCACTACAATAATTGAATTGTCTCCATTCTCTACCACGATAGAAGCGATGCCAGTCGCTGTGTGTGTAATCGGTTCCACATAGTCGACATTTACGTTTTCTTCCTGCAAACGTTGAACGAGTTCTGCTCCGAATCCGTCGTTTCCGACACAGCCGACCATGGTGACATGTGCACCAAGCCGGGCACATGCTACCGCTTGATTGGCTCCCTTCCCACCAGGAAGCGTGGAGAAGCCCGTTCCGAGCACGGTTTCTCCAATAGCCGGAACGCGCGGTGTTTCCGTCACCAGGTCCATATTGATGCTTCCAATGACTGTAATACGTGGTTGTTTCACAAAACTACCCCTTCCTTGTTGTACCCCGTTCCACCATCTGAACATCGAGACAGTAATGAAGTGAATCAAGCGGCTGTTTTTCAATCTGCTTAATCAGCATACGAGCCGCCAATGCCCCCATATCATAGATCGGCTGGGCAATCGTTGTCAGTTCCGGGAATACAATCTCACTGAGTGCGATCCCGTCATATCCGACAATCTCGATCTCATACGGAATCGTCCGCCCCAGTACCTGCACGGCTCGCATCGCACCAATCGCCATCATATCATTTCCAGCAAAGATTCCATCCACATCGGGATGTGTTCGAAGCAGTTCAAGCGTCGCTTCCATCGCCCGTTTCATTTCATACTTACCCGAAACAATCAGACTTCTGTCAAACCAGTCTATATCCTGTACAACATCAAGATATCCCTGACACCGTTCTTCCGCGTTCAGGAGATGCTCCGGTCCCCGGATATGAGCAATTTTTCGACAGCCCTGGCCGAGTAAAAACTCAGTCGCCATCTGCGCCCCTTTTCGGTTATCTGACATGACAGTCGGAATCGTATCTCCTTCAATCAATCGGTCTACCACGACAACCGGCATGTCAAATTCCCGAACATCTTCTACAGATAAGGCATTCGAGGCTACAATCATTCCATCGATGTATTTTTGCTTTAGAACGTCAATATAGTGTTTCTCTTTCGAAGCACTTTCATCCGAATTGCATAAAATAACGGTATAGCCATACAACTGCATGACATCTTCCACCGCACGTGCAAGTTCAGGAAAGAACGGGTTCGTAATATCAGGCACCAGCAGGCCGATCGTGCTCGTCTTTTTGTTGGACAGGCTACGTGCTACGAAATTCGGTGTATAATTCAGCGCCTTGATTGCGTGTAGCACCTTTTGTTCCGTATCCGTATGTACATATCCGCTTCGGTTTAATACACGGGAGACTGTCGCTACCGATACACCTGCGAGCTTCGATACGTCCTTAATCGTCGCCATTATTTCTTCCCCTCTCATGTGAAATCGGTTACACATGACATAGATAAAACCTTATATAAATAAGGTTTCTCTCATGCGTAACCGATTACACATACTATAAAACGAAAACGAGTTATGTGTCAATCTCCAAACTCGTCCTCATTCTGTATGAGATTCTCCATACCAGGCCTGAACCAGTCGAGCTTCCGATGAAAATGCATCCGTCTCATACTGCTGGATACTCTGAATAATCCGACGGGACTCTTCTACAAGTATCCGGATACCGCGCAACAGTGTCCGACTTTGACGGCGCCGCACCTCTTCTGGAAGTGCCGCATACGGCGTAAGAAGGCGTGGGATATCTTCTCCGACGATATGAACAATCCGGGTGCAAAGCGGCTGTGGCATAACGAGCGCATACGGAACAAGCAGTTCAGCATGCCACAGCAAGTGTCGGCATGCGTCTGCCACATCATGATCTATTTCACTTCGATCCCGCATCACACTGACCAGTCGCTGCCATCTCTTTACGGTATGAGACAGCTCATATGTATGATCCGGTGCGTGAAACTCGGATACACGTAGTGCAATATTTGCACCATAACACCTACGATTCTTCCAAGCTTGCCACCATTTTTTCATCCGAATTCTCCTTTCTTCTGCCTTTTTCTTTCTATTACAGTATTTCCTGTTTGTCCGTTCCTCTTACCTATTTGTAGCAAATTGTCGAACGATTACACTTGTCAAATCCCATAAAATTACCAATAATAGTGTAGTGTTTGTTAACCGTGAACAATGCAAAACCAAGATAAAGGCGGTCTAAACAAAATGGAAACTGAACACAACTTGCCGGATAAAATCGAAGAACTGAAACATGTTCTTGTTTTAACAGCAACCAAACATGATTTTGATTTCCAAAATCCACGTGTACTCCATCTAAGTCGAAAACTGGACACTCTTATTCTGAAATCGATGAGAGAAACCTATTCTTCATAATCGAGATCTCCGGCACGCAAATGAAAAAGAACCTGCCATAGTGGCAGGTTCTTTTTCGTGTCCATATTATTGCTCACCGTCACTAAGCTTCATATCGCCCATGTTCTCCATTGTGGACGCATTCATCGCTTCACCGCTCGGAGACGGCTTCGCAGGCTTGTTCGCATCGCCCATATATGGCGTGTCCTCGACATGGCGATGATACGCCGGGTCCTGATGAGGGTAATTGCGCACTGTTCGTTCTCCCATATGGATATCCTCCTTGTATAAGAATGAAGTAAGCGCTTCTAGTTTTCACCGCACCTTCCACCATTATTCTTTGTCTTATTTTACCTTCTTAGTTTTGTTAGAAACTTTGTTACAAAAATAGAACCATTTCGTTTTGCCCAGAAAAAAAGAAGGTTTTTCTGTTATAAAGGGAGAAGTAGTCTATATTACATAAAAAACGAGGGGATTATGTCATGAAACCACGAATCCAATCATTACTTGTCGCTTTTTGTCTCGTTTTCGGTTTTCAGACCGTCCTACATACCCCGGCAGAAGCTGCTAAAAGCACCAGGACCTTAGTCCAGAAAAAAACGGTACCTACCGTTGCCATTTCTGGTGATAAGACATTTATAGCACATACTAAGGCCGCGCTTGCTTTGTTGAAAGAAAAATCTCCGGATGACTATGCTTTAGTCGTTCAATATGTCGGCCTTATTAAGCAAGATGCCTTCAGCGGCATGGCTGCCTATGAAAAAATCCCAACATATAAAGTCGGGGCTACGACATCGTCTTCAACAACAACATGGTATGCCAGCACTATTGTGCATGATGCATATCATTCCAAGCTATATAACGACTATGCCCGCACAAAAAAAACAGCGGTCCCCGATGACATATGGACCGGCATGAAAGCAGAAATGCAATGCCTCACACGCCAGACCGAGGCGTTAAAAAAAATAAAAGCACCTTTATCGGAACAGAAATACGCCCAATCCTTACAAAACCAGAACTGGTGGGATAGCAACGGAGACGGCCTTTATACAGAAGAAGATGAACGTATGAGAAGCTGGTAATGTGTGATAGAATATAATGATACGCATTGATTCTGTACCTTATGAAAGGACCATATACAAACGTGATAGATTCGCTAGCCAAACATATCATGACCGCGCTACCGCAAAACGCTATTTCTCGTGCGGTTGGCAGCCTGGCTCGTTCGCCGTTTAGTCGATATGTAATAAAACCTTATATTTCACTTTTTAATGTCAATGTCGAGGAGATTGAAAAACCACTCTCTGATTATCCGCATCTGACCGCCTTCTTCACCCGCCAGCTGAAATCAGGGGCACGTCCGATCTGCCCGGATGCTAACGCACTGGTTAGCCCGGTTGACGGTCGTGTTGCCCAGTTTGGAACGATTACAGACGGCACGCTCATTCAAGCGAAGGGCATCAACTATACCGTAGAGCAGCTGCTTGGTTGTACGCCGGAGCAAGCTGAACGCTATGAGGGCGGTGTATTTCTTACAATTTATCTCAGCCCTCGCGATTATCACCGGATTCATATGCCACTTGCAGGTAAACTGACACACGCCACGTACTTGCCGGGCCGCTTGTTCCCTGTCAACCGTATCGGTGTCCATCATGTACCAGGTCTATTCACGAAAAATGAGCGTCTCATTACATATGCAGATACGCCAGCTGGTGAGATGGCCCTCGTAAAAGTTGGAGCGTTTGTTGTAGGAAGTGTGCAAGTTCCGTATGGCAATCATACAACGAATGTCCGAAACGGACGTGCCTACTCAATGGAGTTGTCAGAACTTCCTTATGAGAAAGGGCAGGAAGTCGGACTTTTTGAATTCGGCTCCACGGTTGTCCTGCTTTTTGAAAAAGACCGTATTACGTTTAACAATCGTATTCAGCCCGATGCCTATTTACAATACGGTGAACGCATCGGGGTATTCCGTTAATCTCTCTACAAGCGAAAAAACAAGGCTGTCTCCATAGCTGTAATACAGCTATGGAGACAGCCTTATGCTTTATGTATGCGTATTTAGATAGCGCCCAAATCGGTCCATCACCCACAAGTGGATGAGTGCCTGCGTCAGCCGATACAGCGGCCACGGAAGACGGGGCACAAAATTATGAAGTGCAGTGATGATCTCTCCAGTCCCGACTATCTCTCGAAACTCAAGCCGTCCCATACGCGCGTTTGTTTCCTTTTGATTTGCTAGCAAGCCACCTGTAATGCGGTATACGTGACAGCCCAACATACTCTCTTCTGCATCATACTGTAGAATAAGCAGCGAGAGCGGAATGTACATAGCCCGAAAGTGAAAAACACCTGCTTCTTTTGCTTGCACCTGCACAAACGGAGCCAACTCTTTTGGAAGCCAGTTCATATAGACGTCCCCTACCCACGCCGCATCCCGGTTAGGTGGAAGACGAAAGCGCTGAATAGAGGATACTGTATTCCCATCTTGCCACTGGCTGGGCTCAAGCGTTACCTCCCCCTCGCCCTCCTCTCCTTCTCTAACGGAAACGCCATACGCTTCCAGAATGCGAGGAAGTTCTGGACGGATTCCCGGATGCGTAATACAAGATGCTCCTGTAAGCGCCGCCGCCCGACCAACTGTATCAGCATACAAAACAGCCCTATCTTCCACGCTCCCCTGTACAAGTCGGGCGGAACGGGAAGATACACCGCCGCTGTAATAAATAGATGATTTCCCCTGAATTACTTCTCTTGTTTCTGCAATGGAAAACAAATCGATATATTTTTTGCAATTCATGACCTTTGTCCTCAATAAACTTCTTATTTTTTGTCTGAAATGACCTTCAAAAAAGATAAACAATATGCGAATATTATATAAAGAAAACTGTTCGAACGAAAGGAAGCTTTACTATGAAAAAATGGATGCAATCTCCGATGCGTATTAAACGCATATATTTGCTTGCCGCAGTAGGGATCGTTGTAATTCTAATCGGCATAGTCGCCACCCTATTCTCTAAGTCTGACAGCCCGACAGCAGCTCCACAAACTGTACAGCCTGCTCCAGATGCTACTCAAGCTGTCGCTTCCTCTGCTGATGCAGCGGACTCAAATGTAACGCAGGTACCCCTTAACAAAACCCGGGAGGAAGCCCAGGCGGAAGGTTTGCTAGATGATGAAGAAACTGTTTCAAAATCTTCAAAGCACAATCGAACCTCTACTTCTTCGGAGTCTTCCGACAAACAGACAGTCGACAAAACGAGCGTTACTCCAAACACTCCATCTGTCACGCCCCCAGCAGTAACTAGCAACGCTACTACTTCTGTACAGACAGGAACTGGACTAGATGCTACTACTGTGAGCCAGCTTCGCAGCTACGGCATTCGAGAAGGAGACCTGTCCAAAATCGACAAAATGGTTGCGGATGGTTTTGATCCAAAAGAAATCGCTCAATCACTGCGCAAGAACGGCAATAACAATCTTGCCTCTGTAATCGATCAAGTTCCACGGCGTCCGAAAGCAGAACCTGCACCGCAGGATAAGAAGAAGGACGAAAAAGTAGAAAAACAGCTGAAAAAAGAAGAGAAGAAGCAAGATCAGCAAGACAAACAAAACAACTAAAAAAGAGGCTGTCTCAAACGCTGTAACACAGCGACTGAGGCGGCCTCTTCTTGTCTTATTTGCGGCGTACAAGCAAAGCATGATCAACTTTAATGCACTGGTCCATAATGACCGTAATGCCTGCTTCCTGCGCTTTCTGGGCCGCTTCTTCATTATACACACCCTGCTGCAACCAGATCGCTTTTGGGTTCAGCTTGATTGCCTCTTCGATAACAGGACCTACTTCTTCACTGCGGCGGAATACATTCACGATATCCACCGGCACAGCAACCTCCGTAAGTGATGCAGCGGCTTTCTCACCGAGCGCTTCTTCAATCGTCGGATTCACCGGAATAATTTTGTACCCGTTGTTCTGCATCGCAGCAGAAACCATATAACTTGTCCGATCCGGTTTATTAGACAGACCGACTACCGCGATCGTCTTCGCATTCTCAAGTAGTTCTCGGCGTTCATCCGCGGACGGATTCATAAATGTCATAACAATCTCCTCCTTCTTGTATGTACCTCTTTATTTTCTTCGCGATGAAAGTAAATAATCCCTTTTTCTTTATTACTTTTTGACATATCGATGCATTTGGTGTATCTTTCGCTTATTGCTATAGATAAAAAGCATTCACAAAAGGAGAAAACCATGGAGAAATTACTTTTCCTGTACAAGTTTTTGCGTTCACCCAAAAGCATAGGAAGCATCACCCCCAGCTCTCGTTTTCTCACCCGCGCTATGATGCAGTCGATTGATTGGTCCCATGTTCGCACGATTGCAGAGCTTGGCCCTGGAACAGGTGTGTTTACCCAGTATATCGCTGACCATAAGCAGCCTGACTGCCATGTATATGTATTTGAAAAAGATGATAGCATGCGCAAGCGACTTGAACATCTCTACCCATCGTTCAACTTCTATGAAAGCGCGTCGAACATTAATGCAATCCCAGACATTCAGAATCGAGGAGGTCTTGACTGTATTATCTCGGGCCTGCCGTTTATGAATTTCCCGCAAGACTTGCGTAACCATATTATGCAGGGAGTAGAAGAAGCTCTTGCTCCAGGTGGACTTTTTATCGCCTTTCAATATTCCACTCAGATGCGTCGCCAGCTTGATGAACGATTAGAAAGGCGATCAATCCGTTTTGTGCCATTGAATCTTCCACCTGCTTTCGTATACTGCTACCGCAAACCACTCTCCTCTTCGCAGCATCAGGTACAACAGAAGCTATCGGGTTTATAAAAACAGCACAAAAACGGCTGACATGTTAATGTCAGCCGTTTTTTATCGGAAAGCGTGAAATTACGCGTTCAGTTTTTCTTTTGCAGTAGTAGCAAGTTGAGCAAAAGCTGCTTTATCGTTCACAGCCATGTCAGCAAGCATTTTGCGGTTTACTTCGATACCTGCTTCTTTCAGACCGAACATGAAACGGCTGTAAGACAGGCCATTGATACGAGCTGCTGCATTAATACGAGTGATCCACAGTTTGCGGAAATCACGTTTTACCTGACGACGGTCACGGTATGCGTACAGCAGGGATTTCATAACCTGTGCGTTAGCAGATTTAAACAGACGGTGTTTAGAACCGAAATAACCTTTAGCAAGCTTTAATACTTTTTTGCGGCGATTGCGCGCAACATTTCCACCTTTAACTCTTGGCATTGATGTTCTCCTCCTAAATCAATTCGATCAGCTTATCCGAAAAAATTATTACAAATATGTCAGCATAGAAGCAATACGTTTTTGATCGCCGCTAGAAACAACTGCGCCTTTACGCAGGTTACGTTTGCGCTTCGGAGATTTTTTCTCCAGGATATGGCTTGTGTAAGCATGGGAGCGTTTCAGTTTGCCGCTTCCAGTTTTTTTGAAACGCTTTGCAGCGCCACGGTGAGTTTTCATTTTAGGCATCGTACAAATCCTCCAATCAGAAATTACTTGTCTGTTTTCGGGGCGAGAATCATAATCATGCTACGCCCTTCAATTTTCGGCTTACGTTCAACCGCACACAGATGCTCCACTTCTTTAGCGAGCTTCTCCATTACCTGCTGACCAATCTCAGCATGTGTAATGGCACGTCCACGGAAACGAATCGTCAGCTTCACTTTATTTCCATTTTCAAGAAACTTCACAGCATTGCGCAGCTTCGTTTGGAAATCATGTTCTTCAATGGTTGGAGAAAGCCGAACTTCTTTAATCTCCACCACTTTCTGGTTTTTACGAGATTCTTTTTCCTTCTTCTGCTGTTCATACCGGAACTTACCGTAATCCATGATCCGGCACACTGGCGGCTTTGCGGTAGGCGCTATGTTCACCAGATCGAGTTCTTTTTCTTGCGCCAAGCGAAGCGCTTCACGTAACGGTACAATCCCTGCCTGCTGGCCTTCCGAATCAATCAAACGAACCTCACGAGCACGGATTTCCTCGTTGACTAAATGCTCCTTGCTAATAACCTGCCACCTCCAAAGGAATTTGGACCAAAGCAAAAAAATGCGGACGCACTGCGCCCGCATGTATCAATCATTCCATAATGTTACAACTATGGAAGTATCAGATACCTGCTGACAGCTCATCGTGCGTCACGCAGGTGAGAAGCGGGTGCTCCTGCTTTGGATTCCGTTATTCATTGCACTTTTCATAGTATAGCGCATGATATATGTCACGTCAAGGTTTGCCTCAAAAATATTTTTAGTGCGGCATGGACTGTGCCAGCTCGCAGTCTTCTACAAAAGAAGTCCCCGAAATTTGTTTTGCCGCTTTTTTAACTTTCGCTGCCATTTCTGCTACTTGATTCGCCGTGCTGTATTTTCCCGGCTCGCATCGAACAGCAGCAAGTGAGATCGATAGCACCGGTTTCCCCCCTTCCCCTCGCTGTTCAAACTCCACAAAATGCGAAGAGAAGTATTCTAAAATGTATGCTACGATTCCTTCAATCTCAGCCGGTGGACCTATCAGAATGAAATCATCTCCACCAATATGACCGAGAAAGCTCCCCTTGCTCCCGGTCACCCGGATCGCCGTCGCCATCATCTGTGCAGTCCGGCGAATGATCTCATCCCCTGTCTCAAAACCGTACTGGTCATTAAACCACTTGAATTTATCCAGGTCACAGTACAGTACCATAAACAGTTCTGCCTGACTAAGTCGGGATGCGATTTCTCTTTCGATCCGGAGATTGCCAGGAAGACCCGTCAGCGGATTGGACACCGCCGCAATCTCCAGCCGAGCTTTGGCCAGTCTGTCAAGCAAACTCTGGACCGATACCACTCCGATATAGTTCTCCTTCTCTGTTACAATAATGACATCATACAAATGGAACGACTCCCGTTCCATCGACAGCTTGGCTACCTTCTCAATATTTTGTCGGCTATCTACCACAAGCGGACTATTGTTCATAATTTGTGCAACCGATTTCTCATAGTACAGCGGTACGCCATATTGGCCCCCTAACACACGGTACAGCTGAAAGCGCATAATCAGCCCCTTCGGCTTCTGTCCATCCAGCACAACAATGCTGTCAATCCTCGTATTCCGTTCCAAAATGTGATGAACCTCCCGTACGGAAGCCTCCTTATTTACACAAATCGTGCTCATGACAATATCTCCGACCCGATTTGTTGATTCATCCAATACAATCGGCTGACGCTCCTGTTCGAGCTCCCTAATTTTGTTAATGGCTTCGTCATTAGTAGGCGCAAATTCTCGCTTCGGGCGTCCAAGCCAGTATCCCTGCCCATAGTCAACACCGAGCTGAATAAGTGTTTCCAGTTCTTTTTCCGTCTCAATTCCCTCGCCAATAATCCGGCATTTGACTTTATTGGCGAACTGGACAAATGTCTCGACAAGCGCCTGTTTAACCGGGTCGCTGTCAATGTTGCGGATAAGCGCCATATCGAGCTTAATATAATCTGGATAAATCTCCGCAATCGCTTCAAGGCTTGAATAACCTGCCCCCGCATCATCTACTGCAATCAAGTAGCCCTTCTTACGGTATTCCTGAATCACCGTACGAAACGATTCGAAATTTTTGATCGCATGCCGCTCTGTAATTTCAAATACGATATTATGTGGATTCAGTTGATATTCTTCCATCAACTTGAATACATGCCCCCGTAGCAAAAATGGATCATCAATGCTTCTCGCATCAAGATTAATAAATAACTTGGCAGACGGATGCATCTCCTGTAGACGATCAATCGCTTTGCGCCGACACATCGATTCCAGCTGAAAGCTGCGCCCTGTCTGTTCAGCAAATGAAAACAACGGTCCTGGCGAATAAAAAGGCGAGCCTTCTGGACCACGTACAAGCGATTCCCATCCAAGCGGCACACCTGTTTTCAGTGACACAATCGGCTGTAGTACCGTATGAATGTCTTCCTTCTCCATGATCGTACGGAACTGCTGCATATGTTTGAACTCATTAGACATCAATTCATATTTTGCCATCTGGCTGGCAAATTTTACAGAAGAATACATCTCTTTGGACAGTTCAGCTCCCGAGACATTCGCATATCCGATATGTACGGAAACTTCGCTCATATGCGAATAGGTAAGTTGGCGATTCAGCTCCCTTTCTACTTCCTGCTTTAAATCTACACATAGCCCGTGTAAAAATATATCGCTCACTTCGTGTTTAGCCGAGATGTAGACCGCATAATCGTCTCCCCATAGCTTTTGAACCGCAATCAGCCGCACAGGCGGTTCCATAACTTGGCGGCAAGCTGCGAGCAGTGCATGGTCCATCTGTTGCAGAACCCGACTCGTAACCAGTTGACCAAATTTGGCTTCAATCTCAGATAATTTAATGATATCGAGATACAGAAGCACAACATGGCGTGACTGCGCCAATTCGGCTTCCAATAACTTTTTGACCTGCATCCGCTGGTCTGTATAGACAAATGGATTTGCTTTTTTGCGCAAACGTTTTAAAAAAGGCAGCATCACACACTCCCCTCCTCTTCCCTCCATTATGCCAACGAAATTTTAAGACTGTGTAAATCTCATGTAAATAACGAGAAAATATACCCATTACATTTTGATTATTTTTTTCGAATGGTTTTTCTCTAATAAAAAACATCTTCAAATGATGCAAATTAGCATTTTGATGCAAAAAAACATTTTGTGTTATAATTCGTTTTTTTACTATCTTCATGTTGTTTTTTCCATATACATACAATGCTAATACGCATTGTAATTCTCAAGATTTCCCTCTCTCTCCTTTGGCACACTGTTTGCTTACAATAATAAGCCTATATACCAGGAGGAAAAGGAATACACTATGCAAAAACGGCTGCAATTATCTATTAAAAAAAGACTAAATATTTCATTTTTAATCCTACTTCTCATTCCAAGCCTAGCCATTGGCCTTCTTTCGTATCAAACAGCCCGACAGAAGGTGCAAGATCAAGTGCTCGATCAAGCGAAAGGAAACACCCATCTTTTGGACCAGCTCGTCATACGACTGATTGAACCTGAGCTACAAAATGTCACCCTGCTGGCCGAAAACGTAAATGCTAACATGTATGCCGGGCGGCAAAGCCCACGGGTTATGGAAATGATTCATCAATTCCAACGGCTCCATCCCGAAATTGCCTCCGCATATGTCGGCACAGAAGCTGGATTTCTTATTATGGATGGTTCTGAGAAACTGGAAGCTGATTATGATGTGCGTAAACGTCCCTGGTACCAGCAGGGGCGCCAGAGTGACACAAAACCGGTCATTACCGATCCATATGTCGATAAGATAACCGGCCAAACTGTTGTGAGCCTCCTTAAGAAAACAAAAGACGGTTCCGGTGTAGTAGGAATTGACCTGAATTTATCCAAGCTTGCGGAAATGACGAGTTCTATTAAAATTGGCAAACAAGGCTACGTTTTTATGATAGACCAACAGAAAAAAATTCTCGTTCACCCATCTAGCAAAAACGGGGCTGATGCACCAAAAGAAATCGTCGCACAGCTATTCAGTAAACCATCCGGCAGTTATGACACAAGAAACAATACTGAAACAACTCGAACGTTTTTTGTGACAAATGAGCTAACAGGCTGGAAGCTGGGCGGCACGATTAATATGGCAGAAGTAACAGCAGAGGCGAATCCGATTTTTACAACGACAGTAGTGGTCATCACAGCAGCACTTCTACTCGGTGGATTGCTTGTATACGTTGTAATTTCCTCGATTACCCGTCCCCTCCGTCTACTTGACCATGCTTCCGAAGTGATCAGCAGCGGAGACTTAACAGAGCGGGTTCTGATCACATCCAACGACGAGCTTGGACAACTGGGCCAACGCTTTAATCAGATGGGAGAATCATTGCAGCATGTACTGCATGATGTCAGAGAAAAAGCAGAGCATCTTGCAGCTGCTTCTGAAGAATTGATGCAAGGCGCAAAAGAAACAAGCCATGCGGTTGAGCATGTGTCGACTACGATTCAAGAAATTGCCGCTGGCTCCGAACAACAAGTGCAAAGTGTGGAAGATACCTCAAACACCATCATTCGTATGTCAGGGTCGATGCAGCAAATCGCTGAACATGCACAGCAAACCTCTGCTTCTGTTGCCGAAACATCCGATGTTGCGGCGAATGGGACCGAAGCGATTCAACTAGCGATTCAACAGATGGACTTGATTCATACCAAAATAACACGTCTTTCTGATACAATTAGCAGTCTGGAAGAGCGCTCACATGAGATTGAGAACTTCGTCGGGATTATTACCGGAATTGCAGCGCAGACAAATCTTCTGTCTTTAAATGCCGCTATCGAAGCAGCACGTGCAGGTGAACAAGGACGTGGCTTCGCCGTTGTGGCTGATGAAGTCCGCCAGTTAGCTGAGCAATCTTCACAGTCAGCAAATCACATTACGTCTCTAATTCAGACGATTCAGAACGAGACAAAAGCGGCCGTTGATTTTATGGAAGACGGGGTTCAGGAAGTGAAGAAAGGAATCGATGCGGTATATGTCGCAGGACAGTCATTCCAGTCTATCCGCGAATCGATTGAGCATGCGGCCGAGCAAGTATATGAAGTCTCTTCCTCTGCTCAGGAGATGTCAGCCGGAGCCGAAACAGTAGCCCGGTCTATTGAGATTATCTCTGAGATTGCAGAGCGTTCCGCTTCGGGCATGGAGACAGCTTCTGCGAGTACAGAAGAACAACTCGCTTCGATGGAGGAAATATCTGCATCTGCTGAGGCACTTGCTCATATGGCAGAAGGGTTGGAAGAAGTGATTCAACGTTTTAATGTGTAGTAGGGAAAATGGAGGATATCTCAAAAGCTGTAACACCGCGGCTGAGGTAGCCTCTTTTTTCTGGGTGGAGGTTTTCGCCAAAGCATAGTGGAGGAGCGGGATCGGGCGGGACCCCGTCACTTCGGTACGCTTACAGAGAAGCTGGGACTGTCCGCTCCAGGTGCCAGGCGAACTCGCCCACAAAAGGTGTCCGCGATGAAATTGCATCGAAGCATTGTGGGCAAAAGCCCGTTCGCCTGTCTCCTTCCGCTGGGGAATCGCATACAGGCGTTCCGTTGCCCCGCCCGATCCCGCTCCTGACACAGTTTGGATAAAAACCATCAAGCAATATCAAGAGGCTGAGCTTTGCTATGCAGGTAAAAAATAAGGAAGCGATCTTGCGAAAAGCCAGTGGCTACCGAGCAAATCCTTTCTGGCGTTGCATGTTTTTTGTAAACCGAAACGTTGTGCGGGGAGTGGGAGAAGGAAGGAGTAAGAGAGCGCCTGTACGCGCCTACTCAGTGGAGGGAGAACGACGAACGAGCCTTTGCCCGCAATCCTTCGGTGAATCAACATCGTAGGCTTTTCTTACGATTAGTCAAGTGAATCATAATGATTTTGAGTGATTATTTTGTAAGTAACAGGGGGAGGAAGCGGAGAGAAAATAACAGGTTTCACAGAAAGTATGGATGTTGACATACCAAATAAACCTAGGGTGTTTTTATTTTTTGCTAGGTTTATTTGGTATATGGTATGATAGAAATTGCATTATGATCTGGTGGCACACTGGTACTCATAGTGCTGATTGTGTGTAATAAGGTAGAAGAGGCACTTCAAGAGCTTATTTACACAAGCGATCGACGCAACTTTATGACACTTGTTATAAGGTTGCGTTTTTACTTTGTCATAGTACTCAACGAGATGGTTGTTCCCGAAACGACGCTGTTTAATCATATTCTGAATGACAAGGTAAAGCAGTTTACGCAGGTGCTTGTTTCCGCGCTTATTGATTTTATCCTGGAAAAAGGTTTTACCGGACTGGAACCGTCGGATATCAATCCCTGCAAAGGCGTTGAGCTGTTTCGGATTGTCGAAGCGGCGGATGTCTCCGATTTCGGCGAGTAAACGCACCGCTGTATTTACCCCAATGCCCGGAAAGCTGAGAAGAACTTGATAGTCCTCTCGATGCATGCTCATTTCCTCCATTTGCCGAATCAGAGCTTCTCGTTGGCGAAGAATCTCCAAATAACGTTTGACATAGATGCGTAGCTGGTCACAAAGAACATCGGTTGCGGAAACCGCCGGATACGAGTTCTGTGCGGCTTCAAGCAACTGGATGGCTTTCTTCTCAGCGGTACCTGCCGATAACTTTTTGTCGGTACTCTTGAGAATCCGGTTTCTGATTACGGTTTTGGAAAGACCGTTCACGAGATCGGGATGTGGAAATAACTGAATGACATGTAAACAGAGCTCCGATCGGCTTGTAAAGATCGTTTCCAGTTCGGAAAAGGTCAGTTGAATGACTTTATGCATCCGATTGCGAAGAGTAGAAAGTTCTCCGTCTAATTCTTGGTAAAACCGAGAGAGAGACTTTAGCTGCTGGAAGAAGTCATTGGGTACTTCTTTTTCTCTTCGAGAGACCGTGAAATGAGTCAACGCCAGCCGATGAGCGTCACTTCGATCCGTTTTATGCATCCGCATAGAAGCGGACTGCAGTTTGGCTTCAAGCGGGTTTAACAGGCAATAGGTGTACTGATGATCTTGCATAAAGCGTTCCAGTTGTCTGGAGTATACGCCCGTAGCTTCGAAAACAATGGACGGTTGTTCCCCATCTTGCTCGATCAGCTTCTCCATGCAGGCATGCAACCCTTCAAAATCGGAACGGGTATGCCGGATTTCTCCTTCAAACTCACAGTGCCGGTCGGCATTGTACACCACCCAATAGCTCTTTCCCATACTTACATCAAATGCGACTACATGTTTCATGGTTGTTCTCCTCCTGATGTTCGTTGTAGAAGCCTTCACGCATCCTTATCGATTCCCTTTTCTTATACACGATCTCAATGGATCCAACATACTGAAGCTGATTCAAATAAGGGCAGTGAAGTTGGCCTGTTTCTTTGACGGATTCAAGATCCCGAAGCCCACTCGGCCTGTTTCTTCACTTCTACCACAAAAAAATAGTAGCACAAACCGTGGCCTTGGTCTGTGCTACTAATCTTAGTATGTTTCTTTGCGGGCACGTTCGCCGGGCTCCCGTAGCGGACAGCCACCACTTCCCTGCAAGCGTACCGAAGCGAACGGCTCCTTCCTTCTCCCACTCCCTCCCCCCACACGTTGTCGATATCACGAAAAAGCTGTCTCACTTTCCATGAAATTTATCTAATCTCCAAAAATGACCTGTTCTAGTTTTTCTATACTACCAATCATAATTTTCTTTTTTTCAATATGAATAAGCTTCTCATCTTGCAGCTCGAGCAAAATTTTTGTAACCGTTTCTCGCACCGTTCCGGTCATATCAGCCATCTGCTGATGTGTTAATTTGAGATTGATTAGAATCCCATCTTTGCGCTGAGTTCCATGCTGTCCTGCTAAGCGTAAGAGCATTCTGATCACTCTGGTACGAGCATCAAGTATCGTCAAATTGGTGATCAATTCATTCGCTTTACGCAACCGATCAAGCGTCGTTTTTAGAATCTTCATGGAAATGTTCGGGTTTCGATTGAGCAGCGACATAAAGTCCTGTCGCTTAAGGGCATACAATACGGACTTTTCCATCGTTTTCGCACTGGCAGACCGAACTTGTTCATTTTCTAATACGGCCATCTCCCCAAAAAAATCACCATCCCCAAAAATCGCCAGAATAATCTCTCTTGCTTCATCAATGCGATAAATATTGATCACGCCGGATTTAATCATATAAAGCTCGTCGCCTTTTTCCCCTTCTAAAAATACAGTTCTTCCTTTTTCATACGTGCGAGTTATAAACATAGAAGAAATTTCTCGTAAGTCTGCTTCCTCTAACTCTTCAAAAAAAGGAAAATAACATAGAAAGCGCCAATCTATCACAATGAACATCCCCCATTTGTTCATGTTTTAATAAAAAATACCCCTTAATACATACAGTGGTTTAACCCAATTAAGGACCATTGTATGTGTTAAAGGGTATAAATGCTAGCACTTAAGTACAATACACTTATTTTGTAGTACGAGTAAGTGTGTACACTATCACTTCTATCAGTTTCCTTTTTTACTCATATCAACATTATATTTCTTTGTCATATCTTGCAGTTCAGAATTAGCTTGTTTGTTTAATTCTTGTGCTTCTTTAAGTAAGTCATCCGCAGCAACTATTTTTGCCATGTCCTCTGACTCGAAAGCAGTAATGATCTCAGTAACACCTATCACGTTCTTATCAGCCATCTTAATTCTTTTTTCATGCATTGCGCTTAGTTCTTTGTCAGGTGTGATCGCTTTGAGTTTTTCTTGTACTTCTTTAGCTTTCGGCAAAAGTCCCGTCTTTAGTTTTTCGGCCTTCTGTGCATCCGTTAGCTTATCATATTCAGGGTTATTGTTAAGATCGTTGATCTGTTTTACAAACTCCGCATTTGCCTCTTGGGCAGGCTGTACTGCTTCAAGATACTTAACTAACGCCTCTTTTCCTGCATCCTCTTTTGGTTGGGCTGCCTGTTGTTGCGTATTCGTTTGTGGCGCAGTTGCATTTGCTGGTTTTTCACTCTTGCTTCCGCATCCATATAAAGAAATCGACAACACCACTAATCCTGCAAGCAATGCTTCTTTCTTCATAATAAATCCCCCTTCTCTTTTTGAATATATGAAGTAAATTACTCCTATATCGTAATTGTTCAGCTTACGGATGAAATGGATAAGCCATGAACATTGTATATTTATGAGAGGGTATAAGGACTTATGAATGTTTCTATTCCTGCTGGTCACTAGCTACTAAATCAAAGTTGACCCGCAACTTGTTCCAATTTCTCCTCATTCCGTTCACCTTCTGCGTTTTGCTCAGGCACGATGAGAAATCGCTCTCCTTTTTCGTTCTCTTCTATTTTAAGGTTGAGACCTTGCGAGAAGTTCAGCCCTGCCAGCTCCTTAACGACTTCGTTCAAATTTGTCAGAGACAGTGTTCGAAACTGTGTGATCGTTGGATTCATTCCGAAGATTCCTCCCTTCACAGCCAGTATACATCGTTTCTTCTTGGAGGAACTGTGATTGAGATTACACTTCTGAACATTTATCTTTTCTGTGAAAATCGATGAAGAAAGATGAAGAGGCTGCCCCACTCGCCATAACATGACGCTTGAGACAGCCTCTTTATATCATACTAGAATTTTTTCGTCGCAATCTCATCCAGGATTGCACTAATTACATCATCCACTTTTTGCGAACCAAGATCTCCTTGGCCGTGGCGGCGGACAGCTAATTCGCCATTTTCCATTTCTTTGTCACCGATGACAAGCATGAACGGAATTTTGCGCAGCTGTGCTTCACGGATTTTATAACCAATCTTCTCATTGCGCGTATCAAGCTCCACACGGATACCCATTTTCGCCATTTTTTCTTTCACTTCTTCCGCGTATTTCACATGCGGCTCAGCAATTGTCATGATACGAGCTTGCACTGGCGCAATCCATGTCGGGAACGCCCCTGCGAAGTGCTCGGTCAGAATGCCAATGAAGCGGTCAATCGAACCGTAGATCGCACGGTGAATAACGACTGGACGGTGCTTCTGATTGTCTTCGCCCACATACGTAAGGTCGAATTTCTCTGGCATCTGGAAATCAAGCTGGATCGTCGCGCATTGGTGGCTACGCTTGATCGCATCTTTAATATGGAAGTCGATTTTTGGGCCGTAGAAAGCGCCATCGCCTTCATTAACACTATACGGCACGCCAAGTCCATCGAGTACGTTCTGAAGCGAACGCTCCGCCGATTCCCACAACTCATCGCTTCCCATGGAATCTTCTGGACGAGTAGACAGCTCAATGCTGTATTGGAAGCCGAATACACCGTACATTTTGTCGATCAACTCAATTACATTTTTGATCTCGGATTCAATTTGATCCGGGCGAACGAACAAGTGTGCATCATCCTGTGTAAACGTACGTACGCGGATCATGCCGTTCAACGCGCCAGAGAATTCGTGACGGTGTACTTGACCGAATTCGGACATACGGATTGGCAGGTCGCGGTACGATTTGATCTGACCTTTGTAGATGAGCATATGGCCCGGGCAGTTCATCGGTTTCAAAGCAAACTTAGTGTTATCTACTTCTGTGAAGTACATATTCTCATGGTAGTGATCCCAGTGGCCGGATTGCTCCCACAGGCGCTGGTTCATCATGAGTGGTGTACGAACTTCTTCGTAGTCGCGCTCTTGATGCAAGCCGCGCTCATACGCTTCGAGTTCGTTACGAATGACCATACCATTCGGCAGATAGAACGGCATGCCCGGTGCTTCCTCAGAGAACATGAACAGTTCGAGTTCTTTGCCAAGCTTGCGGTGGTCGCGCTTGCGTGCTTCTTCCAGGAAGTGCAGATACTCATCCTGGTCTGCTTTTTTCGCCCAGCATGTACCGTAAATACGTTGAAGCATCTGACGATCAGAATCCCCGCGCCAGTACGCGCCCGCTACACTCATCAGCTTGAACGCTTTGATTTTGCCAGTAGACGGCACATGCGGTCCACGGCACAGGTCGAAAAAGTCGCCCTGATGGTACATCGAAATCTCTTCGCCTTCTGGTAGTTCGGAGATGATTTCTGTTTTTAAATGGTCATTTAATTTTTCATAGATTGCCAGTGCTTCTTCTCGCGTTACGACTTTACGCTCAATGGACAGGTTTTCTTTGACGATCTTATTCATTTCTTTTTCGATATCCGCAAGCATTTCCGGTGTGATCGTTACAGCTGTATCAATATCGTAATAGAAGCCATCTTGAATAACCGGACCGATCCCCAGCCGAACATTCGCATCGCCCAGGATACGCTTGATCGCCTGTGCCATCAAGTGCGCACAGCTATGACGCAGCACTTCGAGTGCATCTTCGCTGTCTTCTGTAATGAGTTCAACCGCTGCATCGTGTGGGATGACCGCTTTCAGATCAACGGTCTTGCCATCTATTTTACCGGCGATTGATTTTTTGCGCAGGCTTGGACTGATCGAAGCTGCGACATCTTCAATCGTTGCACCGGCTTCGTACTCACGCTTCGAGCCATCCGGCAGTGTAATTGTTAGAACTGACATGTTATTTTCCCTCCAAATCATTCCAATAGAAATAAAAAAACGCGCATCATCCCAATAGGGACGAGCGCGCTGTTCTCGTGGTACCACCCTGGTTCAGCACGGTCTGTTCTGCTTATATAAGCTGATCTCACAGTCTGTGCCCTCCATGAACAATAACGGATGTCTTCCGGTCGTTCTTACTAGCGCAAGGCGCGTTCCGAACGGCAGCTAAAGGGGGTAATCGCAAGTCTCGTGCTGGAAAGCTTACAGCCTATGGCTTTCCTCTCTGGGAACCGGTTGACTTTGATCGTATCCTTTTCATTGCTTTTGCATATGAAGCTATCTCGATTATAGTAGTGCCGTTTCAGTAAGTCAAGTATCCTCTGCCATCCGAATCAGCGGATATTCCCCTGATAGTATCAGCCTGCCCGTAAATAAGCGAGTAATCATCAAAATGATTGGGGCTCGCGGCTGTTCCGTATATAAGAGCAAGGTACCTGGCGCAAAAGCAGCAAGCGTGCGCACAACGTCCGCTTCCGCCAATACGTATGGCAGCTCTGCCTCCACCGGAAAAGCAAGCGTACGCGAAGGATCAAGGCGTTCCCACTCTTCATTATAATACGTAAACGACGTACCACCTTCATGCACAATGCGAAGCAGCTCCGTACGCACCGTCTGCCCGGCCAGAAACGCACGCAATCGCCTGACAACCATTTCATACTCTTCTTCCGCAAAATATTCTTCAATATACATATCAACCATCAACCGAAGTTCATACAGCCTCTCTTTCAGCCGAAAACGGAAAAAACCATCCAGATGAAGGTCGTGTTCCTGCTGCAAATAGTCAAACACCATGCGCTCTACATTGGATGTCAGCTCACTTGTTCGAGATACAGCCCTCCCTGCTTCTTTTCCTGCCAGGTGATACAACACATACCCGAGCAGACCGTCTTTTTCTTGCACGCGTTCATAAGCAGGATGGTCGCGCACAAGCCGCTCGATATATCGTTCTTCTTTCCATGTCACATACGCTCCCACCGCGTGAGCAATCGCACATGGGACTCCTTCATACGCTTCTACCGTATACTCCTGTTCCACCCAGCTCTCAATCATAAAACAGCAAGCGTGCTTCTGTTGTTGTTCATACAGCCGAAGCTGAAGCAGAGGACGAATGTTATTCAGTTCCTCACGCAGCACTTCTCGAAACGAATCCAGCAAGTCCCGGTCTCGAAACGGTACATATAATTTCATCACACGCACGATTTCACCTTCCTCCGGCCTTTTCTCTCATGTATATGAAAAAACTCGTAGAATCTGATAAAATATTTAGAAAATAACTATTGATAACGCTTTCATTATGTCTTATAATAACAGTAACCCCCTTAAACGGGTTGACACCTCCTGGAATTGAATTAATCTCTCCACTCCTACCTTGGGCTCGCTGCTCTGCAGCGGGCCACTTTTTTGTCTTTTTTACATGCGTTCTCCAAAGTGTGGTGGAGGAGCGGGAGCGGGCGAGGCCTCGTCACTTCGGTACGCTTACAGAGAAGTGGGAACTGTCCGCTTCAGGTGCCAGACGAACTCGCCCACAAAAGGTGCCTACGATGTATTTCAGAAGAAGCATTGTGGGCAAAAGCCCGTTTACCTGTCCCCTTCCGCTGGGGAGTCGCGTACAGGCGTTCCGTTGCCCCGCCCGATCCCACTCCTGACACAGTTTGGATGAAACTCTTCAAGCATAATCAAGAGGGTGCAGCAGACAAAAAAATAAGGAAGCCTTCTTTCAAAAAGCCAGTGGCAATCGAGCAAATCCGTTCTGGCGTCCGTGTTTTTTGTAAACCGAAACGTTGTGCGGGGAGCGGGAGAAGGAAGGAGTAAGAGAGCGCCTGTACGCGCCTACTCAGCGGAGGGAGAACGGCGAACAAGCCTTTGCCCGCAATCCTTCGGTGAATCAACATCGCGGGCTTTTCTTACGATTAGTCAAGTGAATCATAATGATTTTGAGTGATTATTTTGTAAGTAACAGGGGGAGGAAGCGGAGAGAAAATAACAGGTTTCACAGAAAGTATGGATGTTGACATACCAAATAAACCTAGGGTGTTTTTATTTTTTGCTAGGTTTATTTGGTATATGGTATGATAGAAATTGCATTATGATCTGGTGGCACACTGGTACTCATAGTGCTGATTGTGTGTAATAAGGTAGAAGAGGCACTTCAAGAGCTTATTTACACAAGCGATCGACGCAACTTTATGACACTTGTTATAAGGTTGCGTTTTTACTTTGTCATAGTACTCAACGAGATGGTTGTTCCCGAAACGACGCTGTTTAATCATATTCTGAATGACAAGGTAAAGCAGTTTACGCAGGTGCTTGTTTCCGCGCTTATTGATTTTATCCTGGAAAAAGGTTTTACCGGACTGGAACCGTCGGATATCAATCCCTGCAAAGGCGTTGAGCTGTTTCGGATTGTCGAAGCGGCGGATGTCTCCGATTTCGGCGAGTAAACGCACCGCTGTATTTACCCCAATGCCCGGAAAGCTGAGAAGAACTTGATAGTCCTCTCGATGCATGCTCATTTCCTCCATTTGCCGAATCAGAGCTTCTCGTTGGCGAAGAATCTCCAAATAACGTTTGACATAGATGCGTAGCTGGTCACAAAGAACATCGGTTGCGGAAACCGCCGGATACGAGTTCTGTGCGGCTTCAAGCAACTGGATGGCTTTCTTCTCAGCGGTACCTGCCGATAACTTTTTGTCGGTACTCTTGAGAATCCGGTTTCTGATTACGGTTTTGGAAAGACCGTTCACGAGATCGGGATGTGGAAATAACTGAATGACATGTAAACAGAGCTCCGATCGGCTTGTAAAGATCGTTTCCAGTTCGGAAAAGGTCAGTTGAATGACTTTATGCATCCGATTGCGAAGAGTAGAAAGTTCTCCGTCTAATTCTTGGTAAAACCGAGAGAGAGACTTTAGCTGCTGGAAGAAGTCATTGGGTACTTCTTTTTCTCTTCGAGAGACCGTGAAATGAGTCAACGCCAGCCGATGAGCGTCACTTCGATCCGTTTTATGCATCCGCATAGAAGCGGACTGCAGTTTGGCTTCAAGCGGGTTTAACAGGCAATAGGTGTACTGATGATCTTGCATAAAGCGTTCCAGTTGTCTGGAGTATACGCCCGTAGCTTCGAAAACAATGGACGGTTGTTCCCCATCTTGCTCGATCAGCTTCTCCATGCAGGCATGCAACCCTTCAAAATCGGAACGGGTATGCCGGATTTCTCCTTCAAACTCACAGTGCCGGTCGGCATTGTACACCACCCAATAGCTCTTTCCCATACTTACATCAAATGCGACTACATGTTTCATGGTTGTTCTCCTCCTGATGTTCGTTGTAGAAGCCTTCACGCATCCTTATCGATTCCCTTTTCTTATACACGATCTCAATGGATCCAACATACTGAAGCTGATTCAAATAAGGGCAGTGAAGTTGGCCTGTTTCTTTGACGGATTCAAGATCCCGAAGCCCACTCGGCCTGTTTCTTCACTTCTACCACAAAAAAATAGTAGCACAAACCGTGGCCTTGGTCTGTGCTACTAATCTTAGTATGTTTCTTTGCGGGCACGTTCGCCGGGCTCCCGAAGCGGACAGTATCCGCTTCTCTGCAAGCATACCGAAGCCGAACGGCTCCTTCCTTCTCCCACTCCCTCACCACCAAACGTTGTCGATTCTACAAAAAAGAGGCCGTCCCGTTCGCCATGTTCTGGCTTTTAGGACAGCCTGTTTCTTGATTACTGCTTATGCATATACCGAAGCCTGTCGTGCTTCCGACTGTTCCTCTCCAAACACTTTTGCTTTTTGCATATCGAGCCAGACAGCTTTTCCGGGTACGAGTTCATGAGCTAGCCGCGAATCTGCGGCGATATGCACTTCGAGCGGCACATCTTTTTTCGTAACGACTTCTATTGTAATGAATGGTCCGGCTGTCTGTACCTTTTGAATCACCGCTGCTTCAGAAGCCGTACTAGAAGGGCGCAGCTGAACATCAAACTCATGCGGACGAATAAATTTTGTCCGTTCAGAATGCGTAGGCACGTCTAAACGATTGGTTTTACCGATGAACTCACATACAAATGGCGTCGTCGGTTCGTGATACACTTCGGTCGGACTTCCAATCTGCTCGATTTGTCCCTGATTCATCACCACTACACGGTCCGCGATTTCCAATGCTTCTTCCTGATCATGTGTCACAAATACCGTTGTGATTTTCAGTTCGTCATGTACCCGTCGCACCCAGCGGCGAAGCTCATGGCGCACTTTAGCATCGAGGGCACCGAATGGTTCATCCAGCAACAACAGATTCGGTTCAATAGCGAGTGCACGTGCCAGAGCAACCCGCTGACGCTGACCACCTGACAACTGGGACGGATAGCGATCACCCAACCCTTCCAACTGTATAAAATGAAGCAAATTCGCCACCCGCTCCTTAATCTCAGACCGTGATGGACGATTGCGGCGTGGTCGTACCGTCAGCCCGAACGCGATGTTATCTGCAACCGTCATATGGCGAAATAACGCGTAATTCTGAAATACAAACCCGATCCGAAGCGCTTCTTCCCGACCATGCTCCGCTATATCGGTCTGAATGTATCCGGCATCTGCCGCCTCCAACCCGTCTATTACCGACCGTGCCTGTTTACCTGATCAACCCTGTGATTGTTTGATCGTCACATCTTACCCGGTTTTTTGCTTCCAGTAGGCAGCGAATTCTTTGTTATAGTCCTGATACAGTTCACGTGTCGGATCATGTCAACTACTCACGACTAAAATCGCGAGCTTGTAACTACCCAGAAGTTCAATCAGTTCTCCCGAACCTCCTTCCTTAGCATGGTGTTACTATAGGCAGGCTGACAGCTACCCAACTACACAAGTCATGCTTGTGTAGTTACTTCGGCGATGTACTCAATTCCTTTTCGCTGAAGATTCATCGCCCCGATACGGTCATCATTTGATGTATATCTGCAAGTCTTACAACTAAACATATGCTTTTTCTTGTTGCGGTTTTCCTTCTCTGTATGTCCACATTTCGGACAGGTTTGCGAAGTATATCTCGGGTCAACCGCAATCACTTTAGATCCACTCATTAGAGCTTTATATTCAAGCATTGTGCGGAGTTGGTAGAATGCCCAGGAAACCGTCTCGTAGCGATTTTTAATTCTTACACGTTCCGTTACATTGCGAATATCGGTTAAGTCCTCAACAACAAACAAAGTATTGGCTCCATATCGTTTAACGAGTGCCTTTGATACCTGATGATTCACATCAGCCATCCAACGGTTTTCTCTCCCACCGATTCGCTTCAACTTTCTGCGAGAAGAAGCCGTACCTAGTTGTTGTAGTTGCTTACGCAAGTGCTTATACTTCGAGCGCTTATTTTTTATCGATCGTCCGTTGAAAAATAATGGTTTTCCATGAGAATCATAGCTGACCGCTACAAAGTTAATGCCCATATCGATTCCGACTACTTGACGAATGGTATGTTCAGATGCTTCTTTGATTTCTTTTGTCATAGGAATATGCAGAAAGAACTTGCCATACTTGTTGACGAGCTTTGCTGTACCAAAAGACCATATTCCGTCAAAGTATTGTTCCATCCCTTTCGTTTCAAATGGCACTTTGATCCGACCGCTAAGGGTATTAATCGAAAATAACCCTTTAATAAGGGAATAGTCTCGATTCCATACAAGGTCATATTCAGATTTCTTGAATTGTACTCTTGTCCAATCGTGACCGTTGCTTTTTAAAGATTGATAGCGAGCAATTACGGTTTTCATAACGGACTGTGCCATTTGAGAACGCAAAGAAAAGCGGGAACGTAAGCTTTCGTAGGTCATTTTGTGAAGTTTCGCTTGTGCTAATTGCTTTGTGCCGAACACAAGGTCTGATACAAAATTGCAGCCTGAACGATAAGCGTCAAGTGTGGTTCTTAACAAGTCCATTTGCTCATAGGTTGGATTGATCTTAATCTTAGCGGTAATTGTAATATCCATTAGATATCACCTCACTTTCACTAAGTTTATTATATCGAAATTTTCAGTGAAATAAAAACAAAAAAGAGGGGGAGAGTAAAGGAGTCCAAGTAATACAGGCTCATTGACGTACCGAAAGGCACGCCTGTGCCTAGCGCAAATTCCTCTCACGACTGAAGTCACGAGTGTCCTTTGCGCAAATATGAAACATTGAGCAGTTGCACTGCTTTCGGCTGTTCTGTTTTAGTTTTTGCTGCTTCCTTTGGTTCTCCCGCTGTCGAGCATCCTGCCACGCCCAGCGCTAGACTACTCGCAAGCAAAATATTTACCCATTTGTGTGATTTCCTCATTGTTTTTTCCCCCTTGTATTTTTTCTAAAAAAAGAGGCCCCTAGAAAACCGACAGTTCATGGCAAACTGCGGAATTCTAAGGGCCTCCGGTGGTCCGGTCAGCACCTGACACATTATCGAGCTTTCTTTTCTGTCGCAAATCTTTTTTTCTCTGTGCGGTCAATTTGTACAACCTGGCCATCGTGAACGATAATCTCCAGCGAACCGTATTCCAGATCTTTCAGCGCCTCCAGAATTTGTTCTACCTTTCCTACAGGCTTCTGCCGCTCCTTCTCTTCCACTCTTACATCCCCCTTCTTCCGAATTTCGAGGTTATGAATGCTTCTGGTGTACACATCTGCCTGATGCAAATACTTCATACGCACACCTCCTGATAAAATAAAAAGCGACCCCTATTGAGATAAGAGGTCGCCCGCAATAAACAATGTCGGTTCTCCCTCTTATCTATCGGATTGTGCATCCGCTGGAATTAGCACCTTTTGAATCATCAATGGTTGCCGAGGCTTCGTCGGGCCAGTCCCTCCGCCTCTCTGGATAAGAGTCTTGCTAGATATACAATTTTTCTTATCTTCATCATAATACCTATTAATCAAAGTAGTCAACTACGTTTTTAATTTTTTTTCTTACATGGTTGATCGTTTACGATTTTCTAACTGTTTAGCAAAACAGAACCGTACAATTTTATCTCGATGCCCTTCCGCAATTTGTGTAAAGCGCAGCGGGACTTTCAGTAAACCGTTATCTTGCGGTATGGGTTGACGTACGAGTTCGACTTTAGCTGCAATATCCTGATCCGGGAGATGAATAGTAGTCGGAAACGCAGCTTCTGGAAATACGAGATTCGGCTTACATAACAGCAAAATCCCTCCTCCGCTAATGTCGATGGACATGGCAGAGTGTTTCGTATTTTCAATCGTAAAATCTACGTTTAGCATTACAGGTACACGCACGTAGTTTCGGCGCTGGATTTTGCGAATATCCTTCAGCTCGGGCTTTCGAAGCTGTAACAGCGGGATGTTATCTTTCATACGACGTACAATTTCAGAAGAAAACTCATACTGATTGCCATCCTGATTCATGTAGCTTACATACACAGCCTGCCGGTCTAGAAGCACAGCTGTTCGGCCTGTCTGCTCATCAATCGGATACGTGATCATAATCATGTCATTGGACAAATCTGCTACTGTTGCTTTGTACTGTTTGGCTTCTTCCTTCTCCTCAAAAGAAATCAGCCGTATGTGCTGGTTGACTGATGGAAACATGATGCTCGCCCCTCTCCCTACCCTATTTTCCTTAAATTCTCTTTTGGATTATATTTAAAAATCGTAAAATGTAATATGATTACTTATTATACACCAAATAGACTAATGAAAAAATAAACACAAAATTATAAGTAGTTACTATTACACTGTTTTTATGTGACTTTTGATTCTTTTATGCTTTGGAATCTGCTATTCCTCCGAAAGACAAAAAACGCTTATCCATACCATTTACCTTCAACGTAAATGAAGTATAGATAAGCGTACTGTTTCTAATTCTGCATCACAAAGTCAGCTTCCATGCTCTCGCCTTCTTTGAAGACACGCAATGTCTTATAATGCGTATTGCGCTGCGCCGGAATCTTGCCCGCTTCACGGATGAGTTCGAGAATATGATTCGTGTTGACTTTGTATGTGCATGCGGCTGCCGACACAACGTTCTCCTCCATCATCGTCGAGCCGAAGTCGTTACAGCCATATGACAGCGATTTCTTGCCAATTTCCGGTCCCATGGTTACCCAGGATGACTGGAAGTTCGGGATATTATCGACCATCAGGCGGGAGATTGCCACGTTCTTCAGATACTGCTCTGGCGTCTGTTTCTCCGCCTTCATGTTCGTATTATCCGGTTGGAATGTCCAGGAGATGAATGCGAGGAAGCCTGGTCCTACCTCTTTCATCTCGTCCTGCGCTTCACGAATGCGCATCATATGCAGGACACGTTCTTCCATCGATTCACCGAAGCCAATAACCATCGTTGCCGTTGTCGACATGCCAACGCGGTTAGCGATCTTCATCGTATCAATCCACTGCTGCCACGGTCCTTTAAGACGACTGATTTTTTGACGTGTGCGGTCATCGAGAATTTCAGCGCCCGCACCTGGTAAGGAATCTAGTCCAGCGGCATGCAATTCACGCAGCACTTGCTCTACCGGAAGTTTTGACACTTCTGCGATTTTGAGCACTTCCGCTACCGATAGCGAATGCATATGAATCGTCGGGAATCGCTTCTTAATGCCACGTAACAGATCGGTATAATAATCAAGCGGCAGATCCGGATTCGTTCCGCCCTGCATCAAAATCTCTGTTCCCTGCACATCGAGTGTTTCCTGGATTTTCTGGAACACGTCCTCATCCGGTAACACATACGCATCTTTTGAACCTGGCGCACGGTAAAAGGCGCAGAATCGGCAGTACGTATCACAAACGTTTGTATAGTTAATGTTCCGGCCAATGACAAATGTCGTAATCGGTTCCGGGTGCCACTTGAGCATGATTTGGTTGGCATAATGCCCCATTTTCTCAATTTCATCGCTTTCATACAGGCGAAGTCCGTCTTCTAAGCCGAGACGTTCACCGGCAAGCGCACGTTCCAGTATGCGGTCAATTGACACGCTGCATCCCTCCAAACACGGTGTAAACACTTCTTTTATGGTAACATAAAGCCCCCTGCTTGCCTATACATACACGCAGGGGGCTTTGGCTTATCTATTCAGCGAATCCAATCTCTTCATACACTTCCGGCTGCCAGTGAATGACACAGCGCTCTATAGGAAGATTGATTTCTCGCATCCCATTCGGGCGTCCGTTAAAATAAATGATCTCAGACAGCACCACCCGGTTGTCCTTAATCTGCACTTCACCTTTCAGATGCTGCACCTTGCCGTCCATCCCATAAAAATGAACTTCTCCCGTTCCCAGTGTCTTCATTCGTTCCTCCCCTGCCGCTTATGCGGACTTATGACTCATTACTTATCAACCGTACTATAATGACTATTATATCGGATAAAATGGGAGTTTTTTCAATACTATTTTTTTATCAGTTTTTCTTTTCTGTTCTGCCCAGACGGCGATTTCGTCCATCAACCCGATACGCATCTGTGTAATACCGAATGCGCTCCATGATTCGCATCGCTTTTAACTGCTCCACTCCTGCCTTCTGGGAGTAAGCCAGATGTTCTTCCAACTGGTCCGGCGTATAGTTCGAGGTGTATAACACCGGGAGATTCTCGCTGACACGATACTGAAGAATCGCGCCCAGTATCTCATCGCGCGCCCACGGTGAAAGCGTCTCGGCGCCGATATCATCAAGGATGAGCACGGGAACCTCTTTGAGCACCTGGATTTTTTCCTGTACCGTATTATCTTGCAGCGCATCTTTGATCTCACGGAAGAAGTCCGGTGTATATACCATTAAAGAGGCAATCCCTCGCTCTGCCAGCTTCCGGGCAGCAGCGGCCATCATGTAGCTTTTGCCCACACCGAACGGGCCATAAAAATACAGGCCCTTTGTTCCTTCTTCACCCGGTTTCACACTTATACAGAAGGAGACAACTGCCCCAAACGCATCAATTCTTTCCTGGTCATGATCCAATTCTGCAAAGGAGGCGCCAAGTATTTCCCGTGGAATATGATGTGTGCGAATCAACCGGGACCGCTCCTGCTGTTCCTGCTCAACCACATACAATTGGCACGGCGCATGACGCACTTCAAGGGAACGGCCTGTCCAATCGAGCAGCGCCTGGTGTCCTCGCAGTAAATTCGGACAGGCCGCAAGCCCCGGACAGCTTCGGCAGGAAGCCGTTTCTTCCACCGCCTGGCGTACCCGACTCAGTGAACGCACGATGTGAACGGTCTCAATTTCTGGGTGCTGCTTTCTAATCGCCCGCACTTCTTCCGTCTCCATCGCGTCCTGCACCATATCGTCAAACGATTGTCTACCCTGTGTGGGAAACGCGGACAACAATTTATTCAACTCCCGCATCTATACTCCTCCTCCCATTAGTCTTTTGATTGTTCCATTGCCTTTAGCATTTCTGCAATCCGCTGTTTTTTTCGTTCATATTCACCTTTATCGCTCGAAGATTCCACCGTCGCAGGCTGACTCACTTCTTTCTTCTGACGCTCCAGCTGTTCACGAATATGATCTGGCACGTCATCCTTACGCGTTTGATTGCGTTTGGCTGAAGCAGTCGTTCCCGCTTGTTTGCGAGTACTACGCGTACTGCGCGCACCGGACGCTTGCTTTCGTTCAAGATGCATCTGACGTGCCTGTTGCTGTGCTTCCTGCACGGTCGTAATACCGCTTCGCTTCCAGTGCCCGGCGATCTTGTAGATCAACTCTTTCGGCAACTGGCCGTTGTGCGTCATCATTACATACTCCAATAGCACATTCACCACACCCGGCGGCAGCTGATAGTTCGCAAGTAGCTCCTCGACGATTTTCTGATCAGCCGGAGCAATCTTTGCCCCCTTCTGGTACTTCTCCATCAGTTGGAATGGCGAAAGCGAGGACAGGCGTAGCGCATGGCTCTCACTCTGGGAAAGCATGGCCTGCGTTGCCTCCTTCTCTGCTTCCTCCACCGATTGGAGTGCTTCTTCATCACGCGAGACAATACGAGGTGCACGACCCTGTTCACGGCGAAACCAGTCTTTTATAAGCCGACGCAGCTCGCCTATATCAATCTCATCGTATTCAATCACAGTAGGCTCCAACAGAAATCTTCCCATGATTTCACTATCTATGTTATAAAGAAACGCGAGGCTCGCCAGTTCGGTTCGTACAGCCGGAGTAAACAATTTTTCTTTCTTCACCATTTTCGGTAGGACAGCCGCCAAAAATTCATAATCAAGCTCTGTCTTCCGATATTCTCGACCAGCAGGCTCCTGTTCCCAAAATGTATCAAGCGGACTCTCTTGCTCGGTTTGGTGCAGGAATTCGGCTGTTTCTGTACCGCTTCCTACGATCAGCTCACTCGGTGATACATGGTGAAATACTTCATCGAACGCTTTCGTAACGCGCACGCGCGCACGACCTGCGATACGATGTTCATCCGGTGGCGAGAAGCGGCGCCTAAGCTTACGATAATACTCTTTCCCAACACGATTCAATAACATAATACCCAGCGTATCATCCTGAAAAAAGGCATGCGGCGCATACGGCGGCTGCAGTTCATATTCCAGCAGACGTTCTTCCTCATCCTCAGCTTTATACACCTCCAGAAGCCCGATTGCTTCTAACTGATGACGCGCCTTTATAATCGTAGGAAGCGGTGTTCCCATTGTGACCATCAAACCGTAATGGCTGCTCTGTACCGACGTAAAATTCGCAGGAGAGCTCTGATGATACAGCGTCTGATACAGCGCAGCCGGAAGAGCCCCGAGTAACGGCTGATACAGGTGAACGACATACCCAATCTCCGCTGCACTAATGGGGCGCTTCACCCGTACAACATAGGGATCTGCCGGGACCGTTTCTTTCCACTTCACTGCGTATCCCTCCCTACAACCATTCTTTTATTATACTAGCAGTTCAATGCTGTCAAATCGTTCTGGAATCACTGTTTCAAAACCAAGTTCTTCCTCGATTGTCTGGGCAAAAATCTTGCGCACATCCGGCTCTCCATGAACAACAATGACCTTTTTTGGTTTTTGTATAAATCCGCCAAGCCAATCGAGCAACCCACCCCGGTCAGCATGAGCCGAAAATCCTTCGATCATATGAACATGGGCGGCCACCTTATAATCTCGGCCAAAAATACGAACATGTCGTGCTCCGTCTACAATGCGCCGCCCGAGTGTCCCTGGCGCCTGATAGCCAACAAACACAAGGTGCGACTTCGGGCGCCAAATATGATGACGCAAATGGTGCTTAATGCGACCCGCTTCACACATACCACTTGATGAGATAATCATCGCCCCACTCGTTACCATGTTTAGACGTTGTGACTCTTCCTTCGTCTCGACGAATACAAGTCCGGGAAAAGCAAGCGGATCGGTACCGCGCTGAATATATACCTGACTTTCTTCATCAAACACATCCTCATGGTTACGGAACACCCGGGTCGCTTCAACCGCAAGCGGACTGTCGATAAACACTGGGAATGGTTTAATTGTACCATGCGCCAGCAGCTCCGTAAGTTCGTAAATAATCTCCTGCGTTCGCCCCACAGCGAAGGATGGAACAATGATCGTACCACCTTCCTCCTGAACGCGCTGTACAATACTGCTAAGCCTTTGTCTGCGGTCTATCTTGTGATCATGCAGACGATCTCCATATGTAGATTCAATAAACACATAATCCGCTTCAGCAATCCATGTCGGATCTTTCACAATTGCCTGCCCCCGACTTCCGAGATCACCGGAAAACACAACTTTACATGTCTTCCCTTCTTCCACTTCAACCCACAGCTCAATGATCGCCGAACCAAGCACATGCCCGGCATCTTGCAAGCGCACCTGTACCCCTGGTACGATCTCATGCATTTCGTCATAATCAATCCCAAAAAAACGCGACAGGCAACGCCGTCCGTCTTCTTCCGTATAGAGTGGCCGGATATGACGAGCGACCCGTGTCCCCTTCTTCTTGCGGCTGCGCCGTTCCGCTTCCATCTCCTGAATATGGCCACTATCGGGCAACAAAATGGAGCACAACTCCGCCGTAGAGTGCGTACAAATCACACGCCCGCGAAACCCGTCCCGACACAGCTTGGGAATCAATCCACTATGGTCGATGTGTGCATGCGTCAGCACGACGGCATCTATTTCACCTGGCTCGAACACAAACGGCTCCCGGTTGCGTTCCTCCATCTCCCCACTACCCTGAAACATCCCACAATCAACCAATACACGGTATTCACCAACTGCAAGCAAATAGCATGATCCGGTTACGGTACCGGCTGCCCCCAAACACTGTATGTTCATCCTGTCCCTGTCCTGTTCCAAAGAATGACCCTGCACACGGCAGGGTCATTCTTTCTTTTTATTATGTTTAAGCAACTCTTCCAGTTCTTTCACAAACACATTAATATCTTTGAACTGCCGGTACACAGACGCGAAGCGGACGTACGCCACCTCATCGACTTCATACAACGCATTCATGACCAATTCGCCCACATCCTTGCTTTGGACTTCTGCCTGGCCACAGTTACGTAGCTCTCGCTCGATTCGATCCACAATTCCTTCGAGCGTATCAAGTGGTACCGGGCGTTTCTCACAGGCACGAATCATCCCACGCAAAATTTTGTCCCGGCTGAATTCTTCCCGCACTCCGTCTTTTTTGATGACAAGAAGCGGTGTTTCTTCCACGACTTCAAACGTCGTAAAACGGCGCTGACACTCTTCGCACTCCCTGCGTCTGCGAATTGACTTGCTATCATTTACAGGACGTGAGTCAAGCACCCGCGTACCGTTATGCATACAGTATGGACATCGCATGTCATCAACCCCAGTATCATGGTACTTTCCCATTAGTTTGTCCCAGAAATTCGCTTACGTCAAGTGTATACCAAAAGAAAAGGGAGCCAAATTGGCTCCCTCGTGGCAACTATATGCTTACACAGTTACTTCCTGTTTTTTTTTCGCATTTACAGCTGCGGATACGTGCTTCGCAAGGTCGAGAACGCGGCAAGAATAACCCCACTCGTTGTCGTACCATGACAGAACTTTCACCTGACGAGTTCCCATTACCATCGTAGACAAGCCATCTACAATCGAAGAGTTCTCATCTCCGTTGAAATCAGCCGATACGAGTGGCTCGTCTGTGTAACCAAGAATGCCGTTCATGCTACCTTCACTTGCTTCACGAAGCGCACGATTCACATCTTCTGCTGTTACATCTTGCTTCACGTTTACCACAAGATCCACAACTGACACGTTCGGAGTCGGCACACGGAGCGAGAAGCCATTCAGTTTGCCTTGCAGTTGCGGAAGTACGAGGCCAACTGCACGTGCTGCTCCTGTAGAAGTCGGGATGATTGCCTGTCCGCACGCACGAGCACGGCGCAGATCTTTATGCGGATTATCGAGATTTTGCTGGTCGTTTGTATATGAGTGAATGGTTGTCATCATACCGGATTCAATGCCAAATGCCTGATCAAGAACTTTGGCTACCGGTGCTAAGCAGTTCGTTGTGCACGACGCATTGGATACAATGCTATGCTTCTCATAGTCATATACCTCTTGGTTTACACCCATTACGATTGTCGCTTCCACTTCTTTACCTGGAGCTGTAATCACAACTTTTTTCGCACCAGCTTGAATGTGCTTGCCTGCACCTTCCATATCTTTAAACTTGCCTGTCGCTTCGATTACGATTTCAACATCAAGCGCTTTCCACGGGAGATTCGCCGGGTCACGGTCCGATACAACCTTTGTCACTTTTCCGTTCACGATGATTGTGTCATCTTTTGTTTCGACTTTATCGGCAATGTTGCCGTGAATTGTATCATACTTAATCAGGTGAGCAAGCGTCTCAACCGGATAGCTCGCATTAATCGCTACTACTTCAATCTCCGGATCATGGATGGCTTTACGAAATACCATCCGCCCAATACGTCCAAATCCATTAATGGCAATTTTTGTCGTCATTAATTATGTTCCCCTTCCGGATATGTTCCACACTATTTACATGTCTTTATTATAATAAGTATGTCACTATTTGCAATACGTCCGCACAAATTCTTTAATTTAATAATTTTCTGAAAAATAAAGAGACCTTTCACAGTAAAGTGAAAGGATCAAAATTCTCCATCATAAATCTTGGCGTACCGCTGCTGATAGTATACCGCACGCTGTACATAATGTCTCGTCTCCCCAAATGGGATGTTACTCACTGTTTCGAGGCGACCATCCCATCTTCCCTGGTCCAACCAGCGCTTCACATTGCCCGGTCCAGCATTATACGCTGCAAGTACCGCATATGGATTACGTTCAAACATCTCATACAAAAACGAAATGTACCACGTCCCAAGCATGATGTTTACATCCGGCTCGTCCAAATACTCAGACGCCATCGGAGACAGCTTGGCCTGCTTGATCGCCCAATCCGCTGTGGCTGGCATGACCTGCATAAGTCCGACTGCACCCTTTTTGGAAATGCGCTTTTTGTCAAACTTTGACTCAATCTGGATAACCGCCATAATCAAATACGGATCAACGTTATACTGACTGGCTGACTTCCGAATTTCTTCTTTATAATACACCGGGTACATCAATTTCCACGTCCACGGCGCATCAAGCAAAATAAAAATCACCAGTAACGTAGCAAACAATGCCAGTTTTTTGCGTGTCATCCATTTCATCTGTGCTGCTCGTCCTCTGTGCGTAGCCGCTCCACCAGTTCATTCACCTGTCGTTCTGTCTCTGTAAGCGTGCCACTGTTGTCAATCACATCATGCGCGCGTGCTACCTTTTCCGCGATGGGCATCTGCGAGGCGATTCGCCCTTGGGCATCCTCCTCTGAGAAGCCGTTACGCGCAATCAGACGCGCAAGTTGCTGCTCTTCCGTGCACGATACAACCACAACACGCTCGACCATATACTCAAGCTTTGACTCATACAGCAGGGGAATATCGAGCACAATCAAACGAATACCTTCCCGATCCGCTTCCTCGGCCAGCTCCCGCATCCGACTTCGTACAGCCGGGTGAACAATCCCATTAAGCACGCGCCGCGCTTCTTCATCCGCAAAGACGATCTGTCCAAGCTTGATACGATCAATTTGCCGGTCGGGCAACAAAATATCCTGTCCAAAATAATCAATAATAAGAGACCAGGCAGCTTCGCCTGGCCGAACAACGTCACGTGCAATCACGTCTGCATCAACGATACGAGCCCCGCGCTCTGCTAACATGCGAGACACGGTACTTTTGCCGCAGGCGATGCTCCCGGTCAATCCAATCCTCATCGTTCTCCTCTCTCTCTTACAACAATTTAAAAAGTCCACACAAAATAAGCAGAATACCGGGCACATACGTCATCCGCTTCATCCACCCGGCATTCGAATAGACAAATCCGAGTTTAAGGCCGGATAGAATAAACACACAGCTCGCCGCACCAATCAACAGCGCCGTTAGCCATGGTGTGTACCCCATCAAAGCAGCTCCAATTCCGGCCCCGAACGCATCTAGTGATAGCGCCAGCCCAAGAAACATCGCTTCTACCCCGGAAATCGTCCCAGAATGGTCAAGATCGGCTTTCGTAGGCCGTTTCAAAATTTGAATCACAAGCCCGAGAGATTTAATTTCAATCGCCAGTACAGACTGCGGGTTCATTCCCTCCACAGCAAGAATCGGCTCTTCCTCTGCTTCTGCACTGCTATTTTGCTGGCTTCGGATGTTATACATCGCCCACAGCCCGATTCCAATCAGAATCGCTCCTCCGATGTAATGCGTAACCGACGGTGCCAGAAAATACGCCAGCCAGCCTCCAATATACATCGCGATTAGAATAACGAAAGCCGAACATGCAGTAATAATCACGACCGAATGCACCGGAATTTTGATCCGTCGCATCCCATATGTGATGCCAACGCCGAATCCGTCAATACTGACGGCAATCGCAAGCATCAGTAGTGAGAAAATATGAAGCACCTTTTGTTCCCCCTTCCCCGAATCAGCCTGGTTGTGTATAGGCGCTTCCTACACTATATGAAAAGGGGGAGAAGGGGTGCTTGTTAGTTTCGGGGCTGGCAGTTCGGGCAGGTATGGGTTCCTCGTCCGCCGACAACCGACTTTTCAATCGGTGCACCACAGACTACACACGGCTCACCGGTACGGCCATATGCTTTAAGCGTATGCTGGAAGTTCCCAGATTCCCCCTGCCCGTTCACATACGACTTGATTGAGGACCCCCCCAGTTCAATCGACTGTTCGAGAATGACAATAATATGCTGATGCAGAAGCCTCCACTGCTCATCGGTCAGTTCAGTCGGAAGCTTCTCCGGATGCACGCCTGCTGCAAACAGCACCTCATCAACATATATATTCCCAAGTCCGACCACAATTTCCTGATTTAGCAGAAGGGACTTAATTTTTGTCCGGCGGCGGATCATACGCTGCTTCAGCTCGTCCGGCGTGAAAGCTGGATCAAAGGGCTCTGGTCCAAGCTTATGAAGCGGCGGTCCCGCTTCCTCTAAGCCAAGCGGGAACAAATGCATGGTGCCAAACGTCCGCACATCCCGATAACGCAGCTCGGTACCGTCTGTAAAATGAAAAATCACATGTGTATGCTTCTCTACTTCCTCATCTGCCCGATACAGTCCATAACGCCCTTCCATTCGCAAATGAGAGACGAGCACGACATGATCCATATAAAACAGCAGAAACTTCCCACGGCGTCCAATATCGCGAATAGTCTGTCCCCGGAGCTCTTCGACAAACTGTCTGGCATCATCCGGCGCTTTAATCATACGTGCAAGCCCGACCGTTACCTTCGCAATCTGCTTGCCCACTACAAGGCGGGCAAGCGTACGCCGGACGTTCTCTACTTCTGGTAATTCCGGCATGAGTATCCTTCTTTCCTGTTATTTCGCTTCATACCAGCTTGGTCCATAGTTCACATCGACTTTAAGTGGAACGTCAAGCACAAGCGCACTCTCCATCACCTCAGGAACGAGGCGGCACATCACGTCAAGTTCGTGCTCGGGCACTTCAAAGATAAGTTCATCGTGTACCTGAAGGAGCATCCGGCTTGCAAGCTGTGCCTCTTCCATCCGCTTCGCCATGTTTACCATCGCTAGCTTAATAATATCGGCAGCGGTTCCTTGGATCGGTGTATTCATGGCCGTTCGTTCCGCAAAGCTGCGCAAATTGAAATTACGACTGTTAATGTCCGGCAGGTAGCGACGGCGTGAAAGCAATGTCGTCACATAACCGGCTTTTTTCGCTTCCAGCACACTTGTTTCCATATAACGCTTTACTCCCTGGAATACAGCAAAATAGCGTTCAATAAACTCAGCGGCCTGCTTGCGGGTAATGTTCAGATTTTGCGACAATCCGTAGTCACTGATGCCATATACAATCCCGAAATTCACCGCCTTTGCCTGACGGCGCATGAGCGACGTCACGTCTTCCTGTGCCACACCGAATACATCAGCAGCTGTTCGGGTATGGATGTCCGCTCCTTCCTGGAACGCTTTGATCAAATTCTCATCTCGCGCAATGTGAGCCAGAATACGCAGTTCGATCTGCGAATAGTCGGCAGAAAGAATATACCAGCCCGGCTCTGACGGCACGAATGCTTGCCGGATACGGCGGCCTTCTTCGAGCCGGATCGGGATGTTCTGCAAATTCGGCTCGGTACTGCTCAGGCGGCCCGTTGCCGTTACTGCCTGATTGAACGAAGTATGAATTTTGCTTGTATCCGGACGGATTTCTTTTTTCAGCCCCTCAATATATGTGGACTGTAACTTACCCAGCTGGCGGAATTCAAGAATGAGCGGAATGATTTCATGTGTATGCTCAAGTTTCTCCAGCACATCCGCACTTGTGGAATAGCCAGTCTTTGTTTTTTTATAAACCGGAAGCTGCAGTTTATCAAACAAGATTTCACCTAATTGTTTTGGGGAATTAATGTTGAATTCCACGCCAGCCAGCTCATAAATGCCGACAGTCAGAGAAGACAGCTTCTCAAGAAGTACACGTCCCATCTCATCCAGACGTGCGCGCTCTACCTGTACACCGCGCTTCTCCATATCGCCCAGCACTGTCGCAAGCGGTAGTTCAAGATCATAAAATAGTTCGCACACGCTCTCTTCTTTCATCGCCTGCTCCATCCGGTCATGCAGGCGGTATACCGCATCCGCCTTGCGAACGATGTGCAACCCAAGCTTATCCTCGTCTGGAATGCTACGCTTCGCACCCTTGCCGTATACTGCTTCATCGGACGGAAGTCCCATCTGATAGCGGGCTGCGATATCGCTCAGTTGATGGTTCGTCTCAGACGGATTGCTCACATATGAGGCAAGCATCGCATCAAAACAAATTCCTTCAAGGGTGATGTTCTGCCACGCAAGCGCTACCTGGCTGCGCTTAGCATCATATACCCACTTTTTCTGCGCGGAATCAGCTAACCAGTCCGTAAGCGTAGGCCAGTTCATCTCCGCAAATGGTACATACAGGCGAACATCTTCTCCTGCAATTCCAATACCGAGCACAGGCGCGCCATGATAATTATCGCCATCTACTTCTACGACTACTGCCATCGGAGATACGAGCTTTGCTCCCCACTCATCCCGATTCGCTTCGGTAATCGTTACGTACGCGATTTCCTCTCCGCTTGCTGCCCCACTCTCATTCGCTTCCGCTTCATTCATACCCAGACGCTCAAGCAACGATTTGAAAGCGAAGCGTTCAAACACAGGCGCGACTTTCTCTGCTACATATGCTGCATATGCTGTATTTTCCAGCGTAATCGCAAGCGGTGCCTCGCGAAGAATCGTGGCCAGCTCTTTGCTCATACGTGCATCATCTGCATGCGCTGCGATTTTTTCCTGCAGTTTCTTTCCTTTCACTTCGGATGCATGAGCGAGCACATCTTCCACTGTACCGAATTCATGCAACAGCTTGAGAGCCGTCTTCTCTCCTACCCCTGGAATACCCGGAATATTATCAGATGTATCACCCATTAGCCCTTTCAGATCAATAATCTGTACAGGTGTAAGCTGGTATTTGTCCATAATTTCCTGTGGAGAATACAGCTCGGTTTCACTAATTCCCTTGCGTGTCAGGGCGACTTTCGTCCGATCAGACACAAGCTGTAGCATGTCTTTGTCACCCGATACAATGAGCGTACTATACCCGTTTGCTTCCGCCTGCGCGGACATCGTACCGATAATATCATCTGCTTCATAGCCTGGAAGCTCGTAATGTGCAATGCTGAATGCATCAAGTAACTCTTTCATAAGCGGGAACTGCGCGGATAGCTCGCCCGGTGTTTTCTGACGTGTTCCTTTATAATCTTTATACCCCTCTGTACGGAACGTGACCTTACCTGCATCAAAGGCGACCAGTACATGGGTAGGCTTTTCTTCTTCCAGTATACGCATGAGCATCATCGTAAATCCATATACTGCATTCGTATACAGTCCTTCGTTGTTCGTCAACAACGGAAGAGCATAGAACGCACGATTGGCAATGCTGTTCCCGTCAATAATAATTAATTTTTTTTCCATTCAACCACGTCCCATCTCTTTCCCATTCGAAAGTATGTATGGTGTTATCATACCATACACTTTTTGTTGAATCGACCACGCTTGGATTCAAAAAAAGCGATCTCACTCGTCATCGTAGACGTTTGGAGATCGCTCTTTCTCATGTTTCCTATTTCGTTACATTCACAAACGGTACAGCACCGCCTGTTGTGCTTGGTAGCTTGCCGTCCCATTTCTCGATGGCTTTTAATTGTGCTTCGATCTCACGCAGCTTTACAAGCTCTGGCGTCACTTCCTGCTTCTGCAAGCGCAGGGCAGCAGCCGCTGCTTCTGCCTGTGTAATCGTCTGCTCTTTTTCAATCTTAATGCGGTTAAGATCAAGATTTGATTTCAGTGCCTGTTGTTCAGCAATCTGCTTCTGTTCGATCGCTTTATTGAATTCATCGCTAAACTTAAATTCAGTAATATTAATTTCATCGAGTACCATATGATACGTAGCCAGTTTCTTTGCAAGAAGTTCTTTTACCTGCTGGCTTACTTCAGAACGCTTAGAGATGAGCTGTTCAGCCGTGTAGCGAGCTGTAACTGCCTTCAGCGCTTCCCCGATTGCCGGATCAACAATCCGACTTTTAAAATCAAGCCCAACATTTTGGTACAGCTTGTTGGCATGACTCGGGTCAATATGGAAGTTAACGGCCATTGTAGTCGTCACAATCTGTAAGTCTTTCGAAGCCGCTGATGCCTGGCTTTCGGCTTTTTGCACCCGCACTTCCATCGGAACAATCTCCTGGACAAACGGAATTTTAAAATGCAGCCCTTCTTCAAACAGCTTATCCTGTACCGCTCCGAGCTGAACAATAATCCCTCTTGTGCCCGGTTGCACGACTGTAAATGCCTGCGAGAGCAATCCAAGCACAAGAACGAGAGGAATCCCCCACTTTATTGCTTTTGTAACTCCCGGTGGTCCCTCCATCTTCACGACATTACTGCTCATCATGCATCCCCCTCTATATTATGTCTTATGGATACATACGTGGGGATCTGGAAAAAGTTTCAGGAATGTTCAATCTGGCGCTTTGGAAGTTGTACAGTGAATACCGTCCCTTCTTCTTCACGGCTCTCTACAGTGATCATGCCATGATGAGACTCGACCAGATGCTTGACGATTGCAAGACCAAGCCCTGTTCCACCTGACTCACGTGAGCGTGCCTTATCAACACGATAGAAGCGCTCAAAAATGCGAGTCAAATGCTCAGCCGGAATCCCAATCCCTGTATCACTCACTTTGAGCTCAACCTGGTTTACCCCGGCATCTTCTACTGTAATCGTCACTTCTCCGCCCTCCGGTGTATACAGAATGGCATTGCTGACGAGATTCAATACAACCTGCTGCAGACGATCCCGGTCTCCATCGAGTATACATGAAATGGAAAGCGGAAGATAAATCGTAATATCTCGAGCACGCGCTTCTTCCCGTACAAGGCGCACTGTCTCATGTACCAGTTGTACGAGGTCAACCGTTTCAAATTTAAGCGGCATTTTTTTCTGCTCGATTTTGGACAGATCAAGAATATCTGTAACCAGACGATTCAAACGATCGCTTTCTTCATTGATAATCGTTAAGAAAGTACGACTGATCTCCGGGTCCTCCAACGCTCCATCAAGAAGCGTCTCCGAAAATCCTTTAATAGACGTAATCGGCGTGCGCAGTTCATGCGACACATTTGCTACAAATTCACTGCGCATTTTCTCTAGGCGACGAATGGACGTAATGTCATGAAGAAGCACAATGACGCCTTTCACATGCCCGTCTTCACTGGCATATGCCCCAAGGTGAACATCCAAAATGCGCTCTTCTGGATAATACAGATGAATTTCTTCTCGCATCTTTCCCCCTGTTTCAAAACAGCGGTCAATAAACATACTAAGTCCGGAATTTTTGCCTACCTCTTGATGCAAGTGCCCGATATATTTCCGGACATCATGACCCAGAATTTCCTCGACTGCGACATTCATCATCACAATCCGACGCGTGTCACTAATGAGCATCACACCACTGACCATGTTGTTCAGAATGCCTTCTAACCGCTTCTCGTTTTCCTGAATGGCCGACATCTGCTGTTCGAGGCTGAGCGCCATGGAATTGATTGCCTGCGCAAGCTGCCCGATCTCTCCCTTCGCACGGGTGGCAATTCGACTTCGGAATTGCTTGCGTGTAATATCACGGGCTACACGGGTAATCTCTTCGATTGGCTGTGTGATACTTCTCGTAATGCGCGTACTAATAAAACTGTACAGCAGAAGCACAAGTACGAGTACCCCTGTAAGACTTAACCACAGATTGCGTACGGTTTCCTGCACTTTCGTAATTTTAATCGCAATGCGAACAAGCCCTTCAAGCTTCCCGTTCTGCTTCAACGGAACCGCTACGTACATCATGTCGTAATTCATCGTTGCACTATAACGGATCGCATGTCCGGTTCCCGTTCGAAGTGCTTCCCGAATCTCTGGCCGGTTCAGGTGATTCGGCAGTGTAGCCGGTGAATGATCAGAGTCAGAGAGTACTTTTCCGTTCTGTGCCAGCACAGTAATACGCGCTCCGAGCTGCTCCGCAAACTGCTTCATTCTGATGCCCAGCACATCTGGTTTCTTATACAGCTGACCATATACGATATCATCAGCAATTAGGTGAACTTCTGTTGTGAGGTGCTTTTCCAACACATCAATATAAATAGACTGCACCAGCTTCGCTGTATAAAGGCCAAGCGTTACTAAAAGCGATACAATAATTAATAAAAAAACAACGTTCAAGCGGATGCGAAAACTTTGCATGTTAGCCCTCTAACTTATAGCCCAAGCCGCGCACGGTTTTTATGTATTTAGGCTGCTTGGTGTCTTCCTCAATTTTTTCCCGCAGATGACTGATATGTACGTCTACGATACGAGAATCTCCGACAAAATCATAATTCCAGACCGCATTCAACAGCTGATCCCGCGTCATCACACGTCCTGGATGAGCAGCCATGTATTGCAGCAGTTCGAATTCTTTTGGTGTCAGTTCGAGGCGTCTGTCTCCAAAAAACACTTCGTATTTTTCCGGATAAATACGCAGCTGGCCGAGCATAATTCCCTCTTCGCCCGCATCATCCTGTACATCTTTTTCCTGCGGCTGGCTGCGGCGCAAAATGGCCTTAATACGCGCCACGACTTCACGCGGGCTAAACGGCTTCGTCATATAGTCGTCTGCACCGAGCTCAAGCCCCAGAATTTTATCGAATTCTTCATCTTTAGCTGTCAGCATAAGGACTGGTGTATTGATCTTTTCCATGCGCAGCGTCTTACATACTTCCATGCCATCCATCCCAGGCAGCATGACATCCAGTACAATGAGATCAAAATTTTCCATTTTGGCCATTTTAACCGCTGTCAGTCCATCCATTGCCTTACTAACTTCGAATCCCGCTTTTTGCAAGTTGAATTCCAGCAACGTCAAAATCGACTGCTCATCATCTACAATTAATAATTTTCTCACACTCGACACCCTTAGTTTTCAAATTTCTCAAGCTCTTTCTCATGCTCATCATACCAATATTTTGGACAAGAAAAAAGAGCCCGGGTTTAATACCCAGACCCTTTATATGGCAAGATTTACGCCAGTACTGCCATTACGTTGCGAACTGCGTCAGCAGATTTATCAAGTGCTGCTTTTTCGTCAGCAGTAAGGTCAAGTTCGTATACTTTTTCAATACCGTCTTTGCCGAGCAGTGTCGGTACGCCAAGGTACAGATCGTTGTAGCCATATTCGCCTTCAAGGTATGCGATTGTTGGCAGAATACGTTTCTGGTCTTTGATGATTGCTTCTGCCATTTCCACGAGGGAAGCAGCTGGAGCGTAGTAAGCAGAACCGTTACCAAGCAGGTTAACGATCTCAGCACCACCGTTACGAGCACGGTCAACGATTTGATCCAGACGGTCTTTCGGAATAAGTGTTTCGAGCGGGATGCCGCCAGCATAAGAGTAACGTACAAGCGGAACCATTGTGTCGCCATGACCACCAAGTACGAAACCTGTTACGTCTTTTACAGATACGTTGAGTTCCATTGCAACGAATGTACGGAAACGTCCTGTGTCAAGCACACCGGATTGACCGATTACACGGTTTTTCGGGAAGCCTGTTGTTTTGAACAGTGTGTATGTCATCGCATCTACCGGGTTGGAGAGTACGAGGATAGTCGAATTCGGAGCGTATTTTTTGATTTGCTCACCTACAGATTTCATGATGCCTGCGTTTGTGTTCACAAGGTCATCACGGCTCATACCTGGTTTACGAGCAATACCTGCTGTTACGATTACCATATCAGCATCTTTGATATCCTCATAGTTAGCAGTACCTGTTACGCTAGCGTCGAAGCCTTGAACAGGGCCAGCTTCTGCCATATCAAGTGCTTTACCTTTTGTAGAGCTTTCCATTTGAGGGATATCAACGAGAACAACATCACCCAGTTCTTTTTGTGCAAGAAGGAATGCAGCAGTAGCACCTGTGAAACCTGAACCAATAACAGCGATTTTTTTACGTGTAAAAGACATAGTTTTTCGCCTCCTGGTTGAATGGTATATATAGAACAAATTCAAAACACATATAGCAAAGGGGAAACGTATGCCTGAACGGTATGCGTTTCCCCATGTAAAAGTAAGGATATGAATTACATGTTTTTGATCAATGCATCGCCAAACTCAGAGCACTTCAGCTCTGTAGCGCCGTCCATCAGACGTGCGAAGTCATACGTAACTTCCTTCGAAGAAATGGTTTTCTCGATGGAGTTAATGATCAAATCAGCCGCTTCTGTCCAGCCCATGTGACGGAACATCATTTCGCCAGAAAGAATAACGGAAGATGGATTTACTTTATCAAGACCTGCATACTTCGGAGCTGTACCATGTGTTGCTTCGAAGATCGAGCGGCCTGTTACGTAGTTGATGTTAGCGCCCGGTGCGATACCGATACCGCCAACCTGTGCAGCGAGTGCATCGGATACATAGTCACCGTTCAGGTTCAGCGTAGCTACTACATCATACTCAGCTGGACGAGTCAGAATTTGTTGCAGGAATGCATCTGCAATCACATCTTTTACGATGATTTTGCCTGCTTCTTCTGCTTCTGCCTGCGCTTTGTTCGCAGCATCTTTGCCCTGCTCATCAGCAATACGATCATATTGTGCCCATGTAAATACTTTATCAGCAAATTCTTTTTCTGCCAACTCGTAGCCCCATGTTTTGAAAGCACCTTCTGTGAACTTCATGATATTTCCTTTATGAACAAGCGTTACGCTCTTACGTTTGTTCGCAACTGCATACTCGATGGCAGCACGAACAAGACGGCTTGTTCCTTCTTTAGAAACAGGCTTTATGCCGATACCGGATGTTTCCGGGAAGCGGATTTTATTAACGCCCATTTCGTCTTGCAGGAAGCTGATCACTTTTTTCACTTCTTCGCTGCCTTCATTCCATTCAATACCTGCATAAATATCTTCCGTATTTTCACGGAAAATAACCATATCAGTTTGCTCTGGGTGTTTTACCGGAGAAGGCACGCCATCGAAATATTGAACCGGACGCACACATGCATACAGGTCAAGTTCTTGACGAAGTGCTACGTTAATCGAGCGGATACCGCCGCCAACCGGAGTTGTTAACGGTCCTTTGATCGCTACCAGGTATTCATTGATTGCAGTCAGCGTATCTTTTGGCAGCCATTCACCATACGTATTGAATGCTTTTTCCCCTGCAAATACTTCGTACCAAGCGATTTTTTTCTCACCGTTGTACGCTTTCTCTACAGCAGCATCCAGAACGCGAACAGACGAATTCCAAATATCAGGACCTGTACCGTCACCTTCAATGAATGGAACGATCGGATTGTTTGGAACGTTCAACTTACCTGTGCTGTCAACCGTGATTTTCTCACCATGCGTCGGCATTTCGTACTTTTCAAAAATGGACACCTTTACCCCTCCCAAAGTATGTACTTATCGCCGTTCGAACAGCTCTCTTGTCTGAACAGCGACTATAAAATGAAACAGGAGAGGGTAAAAAAACCCTCACCTGTTTGCAAACGGTAAAATTAGCGTTCGCTCACCGGTACATATTTAACATTCACCGGACCTACATAGTCCGCACGCGGACGGATCAGGCGGTTGTTTTCATACTGTTCAAGGATGTGTGCAGTCCAGCCAGACATACGGCTGATCGCAAAGATCGGTGTGAACAGGTCACGCGGGATGTTCAGGCTGTGATATACGGACGCAGAATAGAAATCTACGTTCGGTTTCAGACCTTTTTCACCTGTTACCATCTCATGGATCTTTACAGACATTTCATACCACTGCGGCTGTCCTGTAAGCTTAGTAAGCTTCTCGGACATTTTGCACAGGTGTTTTGCACGTGGGTCGCCATCCTTGTATACACGGTGACCAAAGCCCATAATTTTTACTTTTTGATCCAGCTTCTCGCGGATATAGCTTTCCACGTTTGCTGGGTCTTTGATTTCTTCAAGCATCGCCATAACCGCTTCGTTCGCACCACCGTGGAGCGGACCTTTAAGTGCGCCGATTGCAGATGTGATACCAGAATAAATATCAGATAGCGTTGCTACTGTAACACGTGCCGCGAATGTAGAAGCGTTCAGCTCGTGGTCAGCGTGCAGAACAAGCGCTGTATCAAGTGCGTCAATTGCAATTGGATCCGGTTCTTCACCGTTAAGCATATATAAGAAATTTTGCGCGAGGCCGAAATCTTTGCGCGGAGCTACTGGCTCCTTACCTTGACGGATGCGGCTGAATGCAGCAATTACTGTGCCAACTTTTGCTTGAAGACGGATTGCCTTACGAAGATTCGCTTCGCGAGACATATCCTGTGCTTCTGTGTCGTGCAGAGCAAGCGCAGAGATTGCTGTGCGCAATACTGCCATCGGATGGTTACCCTCCGGAGCAGCTTTCAGGATGTCGATAATATTTTGCGGGATTTCCGCATTTTCTGCAAGTTCTTTCTTAAGGTTGTCCAGTTCATCTGCTTTTGGCAGACGTGTGTGCCAGAGCAAGTAGACAACTTCCTCAAATGAAGCGTTCTCTGCGAGTTCATCAATATTGATTCCTGCGTACGTCAACACGCCGTCAATAATGGAGCTGATGGAAGATTGTGCTGCTACAATGCCTTCTAAACCTTTAGTTGCTGACATAGTATTATCTCTCCTTTATCCCAAATATGTCTGTTGGACGCTTCTGAAGATATCCTCCATCTTTTTCAGAGCTCCCCATAGGGTATAAAGAAAGAGGATACTTCTTAAGTCAGAATAATTATAGAATACTTCACTGTATTTGTGAATGTTTTATTAACAAACTGTGAAAGATTGTGTAACAATGGGGAAAGCTTGCTTTTTTCTCCATAGTTATCATACCCTAAAAAAGAAAATTAAGAAAGTACAAATCAATCCAAATAATGGAGGAGGCTGTATGAACACCACAATTTTGTATCATAGAATATTCCAGATGCTCCGATTCATCCTTGTACTTGTCGGTCTGTATGTGATTTACAAAGCCCTTGTATTTACTACACCGTTACTGTACCCCTTTTTAATCGGGTTTATTATCGCCTATATGATCAATCGCCCGGTGAACGCACTGGAAGAACGGTTCCATTGGCCACGCTGGCTAGCAATTTCCGCCCTGCTTGTTGTGGTCATAATCATTATTCTCGGTATTGCTACGCTTCTTGTTACACAAGTAGTAATCGAGATTGGCAAACTAACGGAGATGCTGCCCATCTATATTGACCAGCTTTCCACCTATGCGAAAAACTTCTTCACCCAAAGTATTCAATCCAGCTTGTATGAGCGATTTGTTAGTCTATACAGCAGTCTCGATGCAAGCTACCAAGAAAAAATTCATGACACAATCGGGCGTACTATGTCAGGACTTGCAACAGCTGGAACGAACCTGACCAAAATAATATTGGCCGGTATTCAGGGGATTCTTTCCTCTCTGCCGAACGCCGCTACGGTTATGGTGATCTCGATCATGTCAGCGTTTTTCATCAGCAAAGATTATGACAAAATCACCGGGAAATTTCGCGCTCTTCTTCCTGATGAATACTCGATTAAAGGACGCCGTGTCGCTGACGATCTGCGTAAAGCTCTGATCGGTTTTGTCAAAGCACAACTTACATTGATCACGATTACGGCTGTAATCGTGATTATCGGCCTGCTCGTCCTGCAAGTTCGCTACGCCGTATCAATTGGTCTTCTGGCTGGATTAGTCGATTTAATGCCGTATCTTGGGACGGGCACTGTATTTGTGCCATGGATTGCATATTCCGTATTTGATCACGATTATAAACTAGTGATTGGGCTTTCTGTTCTATATGCCATCGTCATTATTCAGCGCCAGATTATGGAACCAAAAATTGTCGCCACGAATGTTGGACTCGATCCGCTTCTTACACTAATTGCCCTATTTGTTGGTCTTAAGTTGTTTGGATTTATCGGATTAATTGCAGGTCCTGTTCTGCTTGTTGTCATCAATGCTTTGCAAAACGCGGGGGTGTTCCGCGATACGTGGGAATTTATTAAAGGGCAGCCACCATCTACACCATAATAAATGTCTACATTAATACGGTAAAAAAGAAAAAAAGCAGATAAGCGACAGCTTTCTGCTTTTTTCTTTATATTTATGAAAAGCGATTGAAATTAAAAATCCGAAACTGACCTGTTTGTATTTTCCTATATAACCAGCTTTTAAGGAGTCGTCGCGCGATGATACGTGTGCCGGGGAAAAGCAGGAAGAACCCAAAAATATCTGTAAGAAATCCAGGCGTTAGCAGTAAAAGTCCCCCGGCAAAAACACAGATCCCATCAAGAATCGCATCTCCCGGAAGTTGCCCCTGACTCATCTGCACTTGCGCCATCCGAAATACTCGCAGCCCCTGCTGACGCGCAAGCCATGCCCCTCCGACTCCGGTCAAAATACAGAAAAGGATCGTCGGAATCCAGCCAATTCCTTGTCCGGCTTTAACAAACAGCCAGATCTCAAGCGTCGGAATAACGAGCAGCAGTACAATCAAAATACGCAGCATACGTTTTCCTCCTTGTTTTTATACCCGTTCATACCGTTTCATGATCTCATATAGTTCAGGCATTTTCTTCTCAATTCGAACCGGCTTAAGTTCAGTCGTCGTCCAAATATGGTGCGTTTCACCTGTTACGAGCAGTTCATGATCAGACAAGCGGCGAATCTCATACCCAAAAACAAGTCGTACCCCTTCACATTTGACAACCTGTGTCCGTATCAGTAGCTCTTCATCATAGCGAGCTGCTTTTTTGTATTTCAAGTTTGTCTCAGACAACGGAAGCATGAAGCCAAGATCTTCGAAGCGGCGATATGCGTACCCGATGTCTCGAATCATCTCGGTGCGCCCAACTTCGAACCAGATCAAATAATTGGAATGATACACGACCTGCATCTGGTCTGTGTCCGCATACCGCACACGAACCGTCGTTTCAAACCATTTTCCATTCTCTTCTGTCATGGTTTCTCCGTGTCCCTTTTACAAAATACGAGCGAAGCCGGAATAAATATGGCCCGTCATCGCATCCACCGTTACTTCATCGCCATCCGCAAACAAATCAGCCGCATTATGTACACCGACAACGACCGGAATGCCAACATTCAGCCCGACAACTGCCGCATGTGACGTTAACCCGCCTTCTTCTACAATCAGCGCACTCGCTTTTTCAATCAATGGCATCATCTCACGGTCTGTGCTAGTGGCAACAAGTATGAATGGTCTTTCTGGAAGTGGTGGAAGTTCAGCATTTGCTTTCACATTCAATACATGTCCCGTTGCCGCTTTCCGGCCAATGCCCTGTCCGCGTGCTGTTACATCACCAACAACGTGAACTTTGAGCAAGTTCGTCGTACCTGGCTCCCGTACTGGAACACCTGCCGTAATGATAACAAGGTCCCCACTCTTCACCAGACCGGCTTGCATCGCTGTTTTCACTGATGTATCCAGCATTTCATCCGTTGTACCGGATGCTTGTGATTGCACCGGGATGACGCCCCAGACAAGCGCTAGCTTGCGGCATACATGAGCATGTGGTGTAACCGCAACGATTGGCGCTTTCGGACGGAACTTAGATACCATACGTGCTGTATGTCCACTCTCTGTTGCCGTAATAATCGCCTGTGCATCCAGATCAAATGCGACATTAGCAACTGCTTGACTAAGCGCATCTGGAATAAGCACCTGTTTGCGGCTTGATTGCGTATGAAGAATTTCGTGGTACGCAAGTGCAGCTTCGGTCCGCTCCGCGATCCGGTTCATTGTTTGGACGGCTTCCACCGGATATTTACCAGCGGCTGTCTCGCCTGACAGCATAATGGCGTCCGTTCCATCAAAAATTGCATTCGCCACATCGCTTGCTTCCGCCCGTGTCGGGCGCGGATTACGCTGCATAGAATCAAGCATTTGTGTCGCTGTAATAACTGGCTTGCCAACTTGATTGCATGTATAGATGAGTTCTTTCTGCACAAGCGGCACTTCTTCCGCCGGAATCTCAACACCAAGATCGCCACGAGCTACCATCAGGCCGTTCGATACGGCCAAGATATCTGCCGCATTTTTAACCCCTTCATGGTTTTCAATTTTGGAGATGATTTGAATCGAAGCGCCATGACGTTCCAAAATTTTACGGATGTCCAACACATCTTCTGGCTTACGTACGAATGATGCTGCAATAATGTCGACATTCTGTGCAATCCCAAATTCGATATCCTGCGCATCTTTCTCCGTAATACCCGGCAGACCAATCTGTACACCTGGCACATTGACCCCTTTGCGATCTTTCAGCGTACCGCCATTAAGAATGCGGCAGTGAATGTCCGGTCCTTCTACTTTTTCAACTGTTAGTCCGATAAGACCGTCATCAATAAGAATCGTAGACCCTGGGTGCACATCATTTGGCAGCCCTTCATACGTAATGGAAACACGCTTCTCATTGCCACGAATCTCTTCGGCTGTAAGGACGATCATTTCCCCTTCTTTCAGTTCCACCGATGGCTGATCAAGAAGGCCAGTGCGAATTTCCGGGCCTTTTGTATCGAGTAGAATGGCAATGTTTTTGCCGAGTTCGGATGCTGCCTGACGAATCGCTGTAATACGCGCCGCATGCTCTTCATGTGTGCCATGGGAGAAATTTAGACGGGCGACGTTCATTCCGGCCTTCATCAATTCTTTCAGGGTGTCAATCGATTCACTTGCTGGACCAATGGTGCAGACGATCTTCGTTTTTCGCATGGTTTGTTTCGGACCTCCCTAGATAGATTGTGTTACAGCATATTGTCCTATCGCTTTATATTTGTTGTAGCGATCCACTACTCGTTCCTCACGATTCATTATATCAAGTTCTGCAAGATGACGGGCGATCACTTCACGCAGAGCCGATGCAGTCTGTTCCAGATTACGGTGCGCTCCGCCAAGAGGTTCGGGCACAATCTCATCTACAACCCCCAGTTCACGCAAATCACGGGCCGTAATTTTCATCGTCTCCGCCGCACGCTGTGCCTGGGATGCATCCTTCCAAAGCAGGGCAGCCGCACCTTCTGGAGAGATGACCGAGTAAAAGGAGTTCTCAAGCATTAACAAGCGGTTACCCACGCCAAGCGCAAGTGCACCACCGCTTCCCCCTTCCCCAGTTACGATGCAGATGATGGGAACACCGAATGACGCCATCTCACGCAGATTACGAGCAATCGCTTCACTCTGACCACGTTCTTCCGCCGCCATACCCGGATATGCACCTGTCGTGTTAATGAAGCAGATAATTGGACGGTCGAATTTATCCGCTTGCTGCATAAGACGAAGTGCCTTGCGATACCCTTCCGGATGTGGCATCCCGAAGTTACGAGCGATATTATCCTTCGTATCTTTCCCCTTCTGATGACCCATTACGGTAACCGGGCGACCGTTAAACTTGGCAATGCCGGCAACAATAGCCGCATCATCCCCATACAGTCGGTCTCCATGTAACTCGATAAAATCCGTACATAATGCGTTAATAAAATCCAGCGTGGTCGGACGTTCCGGGTGGCGTGCCACCTGTACCCGCTGCCACGGAGTAAGGCCTTCGTATATGTCCTGCGCCAATGTTTTTGCCCGCGCTTCAAGTTTCGTAATCTCGTCGCTTAAATCAATATCTTTCTCACGGGTGAAGCGGCGCAGCTCTTCAATTTTGGCATTCAGCTCGAGGAGTGGTTTTTCAAAAGGAAGTTCTCCAGCCATTAGTGTGTCCTCCTTACTGTATGCATATCGAGAATTTTACCAAGTGTATCACGCATCTCTTTGCGTGGGATGATCCGGTCAAGCTGTCCCTTCTTCAACAGGAATTCTGCTGTCTGGAAATCTGGCGGCAGTTCCTGACGAATCGTCTGTTCAATGATACGGCGTCCTGCGAATCCAATCAGTGCACCTGGCTCTGCGAAGTTGTAGTCGCCAAGCGATGCGAAGCTTGCGGATACACCACCTGTTGTCGGATTGGTCATGATGGAAATATACAGTCCACCTTCTGCGCTTAATCTGGCAAGTCCTGCACTTGTCTTGGCCATCTGCATCAAGCTCAAAACGCCTTCCTGCATGCGCGCGCCGCCTGATGCGGAGAACAGGAGGAACGGATATTTTTTCTCAATTGCCTGTTCGATGGCACGGGCAATTTTCTCCCCAACAACAGACCCCATGCTCCCCATCCGGAAGCGGGAATCCATAACAGCGATGACAACCGGATACCCCTTGATTGTACCTTCTCCAGTCAGAATGGCTTCAGACAGACCCGATTTCTCCCGATCCTTGTCCAATTTATCCGCATAATCCGGGAATCCGAGCGGATCCGCTGATAGAAGATCGGCATCATATTCAAAGAAGTGCCCTTCATCCAGCATGGTCGCAATTCTTTCAAATGCATTCATCGGAAAGTGATGGGCACATGCCTGACATACTTTCAGATTTTTTTCAAGTTCGCGTGTGTACATGATGGCACCGCATTTCGGGCATTTCACCATTAGCCCTTCCGGCACTTCTTTCTGCTCGACCTTATGAATCTCATCCGCTACTTGTCCGGTCTGTATAGTCGCGTAGCGTCGTTTTTTAGAGAAAATATCTTTTAACATTACCTAACACCTCTCTTATAGCATTCCCGAAGAATGAAGCCTGATAGCCTGTCACCTTTGTTACCAAATATATGCCGCCTCGTCTATAGAATGCTGTTTTCCAAGTGAAGCGCCATATGCATGACCGCTAGATTCTCATCTCCCGCTCGAATGGCCGCTAGAATCGCCCGATGTTCCTCGAGCGCTTCCTCGACGCGCCCTTCACGAGAAAGCGAGTTCTCTCGCACAGTCTTGCTGTATTCGACAAGCGGCACCCAGATGCGGTGCAGAACCGAGTTACGACTGGAGCGGCAGATTGTCCGGTGGAATAAGTAATCTTCCTCTGTCGGAATCCGCCCGTCCGCCATCGCCTGCTCAGCAGACTGGATAATTCGATCCATCTCCCGGAAGTGACGCTCACTTCCCCGCCGGCAGGCCAGCCGCACCGCATCAAGCTCCAGAATCGTGCGCATCTCTACTACATCATTTCTTGTCTTAAAGTCCTTTAATACATACGCGCCAATGAGATCAATCAATTTATTATGACGATAATGCTGCAAAAATGTACCTTCGCCCCTGCGTGTTGTAATCAACCCGAGCAGTTCAAGCGCCCGGAGTGCTTCTCGCACAGAAGAGCGGCCAACAGCAAGCCGGTCAGACAATTCTCGTTCTGATGGAAGCTTATCCCCTGGCTTTATGCCATCCTCTTTAATAATGCGGTTAATCTCAAGCAAAATCTCTTGATAAACTTTGCGTTTTTCCGGAAGCAGCGGCATCCGCCTTCCCTCCTCTTCCGTATGATCCTATTTCAGAAACAGCAAAAAGGAGGAAGAATCCCCCCTTCTGCCAGCTTGCTTATCGCGTGCTTTCAGCCTGCATTTTTTGTTGTAACTGCTTCGGATCAATCTCCTGCTGTGCTACTCCTGTCTCGATCGCCGCCTTAGCGACAGCTGCCGCTACACGTGGGGCTACTCGCGTATCAAATGGCGACGGAATGATGTATTCCGCTGACAGCTCTTCTTCACTGATGAGCTCCGCAATCGCATGGACAGCAGCCAGCTTCATCGCCTCGTTAATGTCTGTTGCCCTCACTTCAAGCGCACCACGGAAGATGCCCGGAAATGCAAGTACGTTGTTCACCTGATTTGGGAAGTCAGAACGACCCGTTCCGACAACAGCGGCTCCCGCTTCCCGCGCCAGTTCTGGCATAATTTCTGGAACCGGATTTGCCATCGCAAAAATGATTGGATTCTCATTCATATCCTTTACCATTTCCGATGTAACCGAACCAGCTACTGATACGCCAATGAATACGTCTGCGCCTTTCATCACATCCTCAAGTGTACCCTCTGCTTGTTTATGGTTCGTAATACGGGCGATGCTATCCTTGATCGGGTTCATACCGAACGGACGCCCTTCATAAATCGCTCCCTTAGAGTCACACATGATAACGTCTTTGACGCCCATCGACAGCAGAAGCTTGATAATGGCAATCCCTGCCGCACCTGCGCCATTTGCCACAACCATGATGTCTTCCATCTTCTTGCCAGTAAGCTTAAGTGCATTGAGAAGACCGGCTGCTGTTACGATAGCTGTCCCATGCTGATCATCATGAAACACCGGAATGCTCAGTTCTTTTTTCAGACGTTCCTCAATCTCAAAGCAGTTCGGAGCTGCAATATCTTCCAGATTAATTCCGCCGAATGTCGGCTCGAGATATTTCACAGTCCGAATGATTTCTTCCGGGTCCTGCGTATTTAAGCAGATCGGGAACGCATCCACCCCTGCGAATGATTTAAACAGTACGGCCTTACCCTCCATCACTGGCAGTGCGCCTTCTGGTCCAATATTGCCGAGACCGAGCACGGCTGTTCCGTCTGACACGACTGCTACCATGTTGCCTTTAGACGTATAATCGTATACTTTTTTCGGATTATCAAAAATATCTTTACACGGCTCGGCAACTCCCGGCGAATATGCAAGGCTCAGATCATATGCGCTCTCAAGCGGTACTTTGGATTCTACACGGATTTTCCCACGATTCTCTATATGCAACTGCAATGCTTCTTCTCTCATGTTTGGCATCTTCTGAACACTCCTTCTCACACGATCCTGATTAGCAGTGGTCTGACCACTTGTTTTTGATATGTCCCCATTATACCAGAAGGTTTGCATCTGTAAACATGAGAGAAGGCAGCCCCGAAAGCTTCTCGGGGCAAATCTACCTGGTTTTGACGACTACTAGGCCTTCTCCTGCAATTTTCTCAATATTTCTAATTATTTCGCTTGTCACGGACGTTTTATAGTCATCAGAAAGGCGAACCGTACGTTTGGAAGCAGCATAATACAGCAGCACTTCCGCATTGCCTGGATGCTCGTGGAGCTGATCACGCAGTTCGATCATACGGGACGGTTCAGCTTCCATTTCCGGGGTAATTTTGATAAATATCGTTTGTTTTTCTGTGCCATGTGAAGGCATTTGCATTACGACATCTACCAGTTTCGAGATGCGATCCGCAATACATTTTGTTTCATTGCCCTGGTGCTCTACTTTTCCTTCAACAAGCAGAATCTCTCCTCGCCCCAGCACAGATACAGCATGGTGATACACACCAGGAAATACAACTACCTCCACACGAGAATGCCAATCTTCCATCTGAACAAACGCCATTGGTTTTCCTTTTTTGGTTGTGATGTGCCGAGTGGAGACCACAATCCCCGCAAGCCGGACTGGCTTCTTACTCGGTATGTCTACGAGTTGATGCAGCGGGGTAATGCTCGGATGCAAGCATAATTCCCGATATTCATCAAGCGGGTGTCCGGACAGATGAAGGCCAAGCAACTCTTTTTCCTGCTCAAGCATCTCCTGACGTGTCCATGGCGGAACATCTGGCAGCTCAGAAGGCAGATCGGAAGTCTGTTCGTCTCCCGTGCCAAGAAGGTTCATCTGCTCGCCTGCTTCTACAAGTCTCCGTCTGCGTGCACTCCATTCAAGTGCCGCATCCAATCCTTCTACTAAGGCCGCACGGTGATGACCCGAAAGACTGTCCAGTGCCCCAGAACGGATAAGTGCTTCAAGAACGCGGCGGTTGCACACACGAACATCGAGCCTGCTGCATACATCCACCAGACTAATAAATTGTCCATTCTCACGCTCCGCTAAAATATGCCGAATCGCTTGTACGCCCACATTTTTAATTGCGGTTAGTCCGAAACGAATTCCCCCGTTCTCTACCCGAAAGCCGCTTCCGCTTCGATTCACATCCGGGGGCAGTACAGGAATCGACCGACGCTTGCACTCCTCGATGTATTCAGCCACTTTGTCGGTGTTTCCTTGCGCCATCGTTAGCAGGGCTGCCAGAAACGCAACCGGGTAATTTACCTTCACATACGCCATCCGGTAGGAAATAAGTGCATACGCTGCGCTATGACTCCGGTTAAAACCATAATCCGCGAACCGGACGATCAAATCATACAGTTCATGTGCCAGCTCTTCCTCATAGCCGTTCGTGACAGCACCTGCTACGAATGCCGTACGCTGTTCAGCCAGCAACTCTCGCTTCTTCTTGCTCACCGCCCGACGCAGAAGATCCGCTTCGCCCAGCGTAAATCCGGCGACCGCCGATGCGATCTGCATAATTTGTTCCTGATACAAAATATAGCCGTACGTATGCTGCAAGATCGGTTCAAGCACCGGATGCAAATACACAACTGCCCGCTCCCCATGCTTCGTTGCTGCGAAATCAGGAATAAACTCCATCGGCCCCGGACGGAACAGCGCCAGAACGGCGACAACATCTTCAAATTCAGACGGTTTCACTATACGCAGCGCATGGCGCATGCCAGATGACTCAAGCTGAAAGACACCCGCTGTATCTGCCGCAGCCAACATCTCGTATGTACGCGCATCATCAAGCGGAATAGAGGTAAGATCCAGAACGATCCCTTCTTGTTCTTCGATCATCTGAACCGCCTGTTCAAGGAGCGTTAGATTGCGCAATCCAAGAAAATCCATTTTAAGAAGACCAATGTCTTCAAGCGACTCCATCGCATACTGTGTCAGGGCGGTTCCGCCATTCCCTTCCTGCAGCGGCACATACCGCGTCAGCGGTTCGCGTGAAATGACAACACCTGCTGCATGCGTAGAGGCGTGACGTGGCAACCCCTCCAGCGCTTGCGCCCAGGCAAGCAGTTTCTCTACTTGCGAATGCTCATCCATCATGCTGCGAAGTGCTTTTGTTTTTGTAATGGCGGCATCGAGTGTAATCCCCGGTTCATTTGGGATCAATTTGGCTACTTTATCTACCGTTGCATTCGGAAGCCCGAGCGCTCGTCCGACATCACGCACTGCTGCCCGTGCCGCCAGCGTGCCGAATGTGACAATCTGGGCGACCCGATCCGCTCCGTATTTCTCCACAACGTACGCAATCACTTCATCACGCCGATCATAACTAAAATCAACATCAATATCCGGCATGCTAATGCGTTCTGGGTTCAGAAATCGCTCAAATAACAACTGGTAGTGCACCGGATCAATGTCTGTAATGCGCAGCACATAGGCAACAAGACTCCCCGCTGCTGATCCACGGCCTGGCCCAACGGCAATCCCCTGCTCCCTAGCAAATCTGATAAAATCCCAGACAATCAGGAAGTAGTCTGCAAATCCCATGCGATTGATCACACCAAGCTCATACGCAAGCCGCTCCTGCACATGTGCATCAGGTTGTATGCCGTACCGTTCCCGCAACCCTTCCTCACACCGCTCTCGCAAATAATCGACTGCCTCTACTTCTTTCGGCAATGGAAACTTCGGAAGCACCGTCTCGCCGAGCGGAATCTCCACCTGGCAACGTTCTGCAATGCGTACGGTATTCTCAAGCGCCTCGGTTAGAAACACAAACATCTCACTCATTTCCGCTGCGCTTTTCAAATAATACTCCCGTGTCAGATAACGTTCCCGACTATCATCTGTCACCGTCTTGCCCTGTCCAATGCACAGCAGTACATCGAATGCCGCTGCATCTTCCGCAGCCACATACCGCACATCATTCGTTGCCACAAGCGGAATCCCGGTCATACGACTCAGTTCCGTTAAGCGATAGTTCACGATCTTCTGCTCTTCCAAAAGATGATCTTGAATCTCCAAATAGAAGTTCTCCGGTCCAAACCAATCTTTGTAACGCTGTGCCACTGCAGCCGCTCCCGATGTATCACCTGCTGAGAGCAGCTTGCTAATCAGCCCCCTGCTGCCGCCACTCAGCACAATGATCCCCCCTGCGAATTCCACAAGCCGCGACTCTTGAATAGCTGGACTGCGATAGCCGGATAGATGAGCGACTGACAGCAGGCGCATGATAGAACGGTAACCTTCCAGCGTTTCAGCCAAAAGTATTAGCTCATGCCCATCTACAGGCTTCATTTCTGCCCCTGGCAGCACCGTAATCTGTACCCCGATAATCGGCTGAATGCCCGCTTTACGGCACGCTTTATAAAATGGAATCCCCCCGTACATGACAGATGTGTCCGTGATCGCGAGCGCCGACATCCCTAATTCCTGCGCCCGGCTCACAAGACTTTCCACACGGGCCGTACTTTCAAGCAGGCTGTACTCACTATGTACATGCAAGTGGACAAATGTTCCGGTCTGCATCGTATCTCCTCCCTGGCCTATTATTCTGCTTTCTATTATACGCTACACGAAGCATAGAGACAGGCACTCATATTTGTCCTACCCTTCCCATACATATAACAAAAGAGGAGGGGGACGGATGAATCAAGAGATGATTGCCAGGCTGATCTCCGGTATGGTCATGCATTTTTTTGTGGCATATGGCATTGTACTCGGCGGATCACTCATGGCCGGGATGGCAGCGGTGCTCACCAGACAGCCACCATTTCAGGAGATTGCCGACTATGCACTCAAGCTCAAGATCTGGGGACTTGTCGGAGCGCTTGGCGGCACATTCGATTCGTTCTTGCAGATTGAAAAAGTGTTTGCTGCCGGAAGTATGTCACCTGTTATTCGGCAAATTATTTTTATTCTGAGCGCATTTATGGGAGCAGACACATGCACCCGTATGGTTCGGTGGCTTGTGCATGGCGATGCGTTGTGAGAGTTCCATCAGCCCGTTTGTTTAGCCGTTATATCCAGTTTATTATTTTGTTCCTATTTGGCGTTCTCGCTGGTATGAGCGCATTTCTCCTATTGCTTGGGAATGAACTAGATACACTGCATCTCAAAACACGTAAGCTAGAAAATCAAAATGTATTGTACGCAGAACGGATTACTGAATTAGAAGAAGCCGAACGAAATATGATTCAAAAACAAAAAAATGTCGTAAAAGATATTGTCGTTCATCTATCCGCTCCCAATGAATTCGTCAAAGCAGATCTTGATAAACGGCTTATGGCTGATTTATTTTTTCTGAAAGGGAAACCATTAGACTATGTTGCCGGTTTTCATGAAGGCATCATTCGTATGATTACAGAGCGGACATACGCCATCGAAGCGAAAGGATATAAAATCCAGGTAACGACACTTGTTGTCACTCCTACTGTTCACATCTACCTAACAGCTCATGAAGAAAAAGGATAGTACTCGCAAATGAACAAAATTTTTTGTAAAATAATAAACATCGGGTGCTATACGATCTAAAAATGTGAAGGAGGAGTTCATATGATTATCAGCGGTAGAGAAGTGGCTCGCGCTAAAGTCGAAAAATTAAAAAATGGTTTTTCCGCGTTCTCTGAAACACAGGAAGTAACCGAACTGATAGAACGATACATCAAACAGGAAAATCTTAATGTTCACATAGACAAAACCACACTCGGCTGCTGGTTTATTCCGGCAGACAAAACAAATGAGCATACCTCACAGTAACATATATCCTATGCGCCGCATCTAACCGGATGCGGCGTTTCTTTACGCATCCGTTATCTCCTCCTCTCCGCTTTGTACAGCCTGAATGCCCAGCCCCGGCACGTCTGGCAGTGTCATCATACTTCCTGCATATTCCACTCCGCCCACAATACAGTCATGGCACAGCATAAGGGGAGCGTCAAAATCAAAACGGGTGACGTTTCGTTTCGCCCCCGCGAAATGCGCCGCTGCGGTCACAGCCAGGCGCGATTCAATCATGCCGCCCATCATGCATTCCATACCGCTTTCTTCCGCCATCGCATTAATGATCTGTGCCTTATAGATGCCACCTGTTTTCATTAGCTTCAGGTTCAGCATATCTGCCGCACGCATCTGAATAATTTCAAATGCTTGCTGTGGTGTAAAAATACTCTCATCCGCCATCACTGGTGTATCAACGGCATCCGTGACTACCTTCATTCCCACAAGATCATACGCCTTTACTGGCTGCTCCACAATCTCGATATCAAGCCCCATATCTTCCATTTTGCGAATCGAACGGATCGCTTTTTTCACTTCCCAGCCTTGATTAGCATCCAAACGGATTTTGATGTCCTTCCCGATCCGGCGGCGAACCTCCTTGATCCGCTTCACATCACGCTCAATATCATCCTTGCCGACTTTAATTTTTAATGTCGTAAATCCCTGGCGCACATACTCTTCTGCATCATCGCCCATTTCGTTTGGCTCATTTACACTTACTGTATAATCTGTATCGATCTGTTTTTTGTGACCACCAAGGAACTGATATAGCGGGAGATTGCACCGCTGGGCGATCAAATCGTATAGCGCCATATCCACTGCCGCTTTCGCACTGCTATTGCCCACCATTGTCTGATTCAGTAAATGAAATACCCGCTCATACGCAAGCAAACTTTGCCCAATCAGCTGGGGGCGAATGGTATGCATAATGGCAGATTCAATGCTTGCGAGACTATCACCCGTAATGACAACAGTCGCCGGTGCTTCGCCAAAGCCTGTGCGTCCACAGTCTGTCTTCACTTGCACAATGATGGATTCTGCGTGAGTGGCTGTACGAAGTGCTGTTTTGAAAGGTTTTTTCAATGGAACTGACTGACGCCGCATCTGAATATCTGTAAGTATCATGGCTTATTCCCCCTTACTGCAGAATGTATATGCCTTGTTGTTGGAAGATACATCTCATCTCTCGATAATCGCCAGCTGAACTCTGGGGGCTTTTATGATAAAATACTTTTCTTGGGAAATAAAACAATCAGAGGAGATTCCCTATTATGGAAGCAACTGCAACTTCAAAAAACGAACGCCTATTTTCTCTTGATAGTATCCGTGGATTCGCTCTGCTCGGAATTTTTCTTGTGAACATGCCCGCTTTTCATTCACCTGATTTTATTCGACAACTATATACACTGCCCGAGCACCTTTCCCCACTTGACCAGGAAATTCGGTTATTCTTTGACCTTTTTATTCAAACAAAATTTTATACGATCTTCTCATTTTTATTCGGCCTTGGTTTCTATATTTTCATGAATCGTGCCGAACAGCGCGGCAACAACATGTACAAGCTGTTTTCCCGCCGTCTGTGTATTCTGCTTGTTTTCGGCCTGGCTCATCTTATTTTTCTCTGGTTCGGGGATATTCTTCATCTGTATGCGCTGGTTGGATTTTTACTGATATTGTTTTACAAGCGAAGTAATGCAACCATTCTTGGCTGGGCATTCGGTCTATTGATTTTGTATTATGGACTATTCTCACTTCAACTACTTATTGATCCAGCTTCCCTTCTCGCATCGCAGAAAGCAGGCGCCAAGAAGCTGGTGGAAGCCGTACGGATGTATCAGGATGCCTCCTATACGGAGTGGTTAGCTTATCGGATAAACACAGAAGTTCTCTATATTCTGGATGGCGTTCTACTACAGATTCCAGCCATTCTTCCGCTGTTTTTATTTGGCTTGTATGCCGGACGGCGCAGAATTTTTCAGGAACCGGCCCGCAATCAAACATTTGTGAAACGGGTCTGGGCAGTAAGCTTTCTGCTCAGCGTACCTTTTACGATCTGGGCTGCACTTGTTCATACGGGTTTCTTCGGTGGCACAACACAGCCGTTCCTACAAGATTTAACCATTAGCCTGAACGGGTTACCCCTTTGCTTCTTTTACATGTCATCACTTGTTCTACTGCTGGATAAACAGCGCTGGCAGAAGTGGCTTCGTCCGCTTGGATTCACCGGACAGATGGCACTAACCAACTATTTGATGCAAACCGTTCTGTCTTTAGCTATCATATTCGGGTTCGGGCTGTTTAACCGCATGAGTCTGACAGCAGGTCTTCTGCTCTGTCTTGTTTTGTATGCTGGAGAAGTCTGGTTCAGTTCGTTCTGGCTCAGACGTTTTTATTTCGGTCCGGCCGAATGGCTCTGGCGTACGCTGACATACGGGCAGATACAGCCATTCAGGCGTCCGCATGTAATAGGGGAAGAAAAAGCGGAGAGGACGTAGCGACTGAGACAGCCTCTGCTTTCTTGGTGGAAGATTTATCCAAAGTGTGGTGGAGGAGTAGGATCGGGCGGGACCTCGTCACTTCGGTACGCTCGCTAAGGGGTGAGACTGTCCGCTCCAGGTGCCAGACGAACTTGCCCACAAAAGGTGCCCGCGATGTATTTGCAGCGAAGTATTGTGGGCAAAAGCCCGTTCGCCTGGCGCCTTCCTCTGGGGAGTCACGTACAGGCGTTCCGTTGCCCCGCCCGATCCCACTCCTGACACCGTTTGGATGAAAAGCCTCAAGCATAATCAAGAGGCTGAGCTTTGCTATGCAGGAATAAAGGAAGCCGTCTTTCAAAAAAAAGTCAGTTGCGACCCGAGCAAATCCGTTCTGGCGGTGAGTGGCGAAACGTTGTGCGGGGAGCGGGAGAAGGAAGGAGTAAGAGAGCGCCTGTACGCGCTTACTCAGCGGAGGGAGAACGGCGAATGAGCCTTTGCCCGCAATCCTTCGGTGAATCAACATCGTAGGCTTTTCTTAGCGGGCACGTTCGCCGGGCTCCCGGAGCGGACAGCCATCGCTTCCCTGCAAGCGTACCGAAGCGAACAGCTCCTTCCTTCTCACGCTCCCTCACCACTACACGTTGTCGATACCACGAAAAGTCTGTCCTGTTCGCCATGTTCTGACTTGTGGGACAGCCTTTGTACATAGACTAAAGCGAACCCGTATTCTTACGGCAAATCAATCAGCATGAAGTGCGCGTCTGCATTCGCCTCGATTTTCAAGTCTGATACCTCGGTAATTCTAGCTGAATCCCGTTTGTTCATTCTAGTTTGCCCATTCAACGTCAATGCCCCTTCTATCACAAACAAAAAGATCCGGCGGTTTGCTTCTTGTTGAAAGGATACTGTTTGATTGGCTTCTACTTCAGAAAGGTAAAGCGTTAGGTCCTGATGAATAAAAGCGATATTGTCTGACTTGATACGATTCGAAACAACAGGCAGCAATTTATTTTTCATCGCCGCCTGATCGTACGCCTTTTGCTCATACGAAGGCGTAAGCCCTCTTGCTTCTGGCATAAACCAAAGCTGCAGGAAATTCACTTCCTCTGTATCAGACGGATTAAATTCAGAGTGAACCACTCCGGTTCCCGCTGTCATCCGTTGAATTTCACCTGGACGAAGCACTTCCGAACCACCCGTACTATCCTGGTGCTTCAGCTGGCCTTTTAGAACAATGCTTACAATCTCCATGTCACGATGTGGATGGGCTCCGAATCCATTGTCCGGTGCAACAAAATCATCGTTTAATACCCGAAGTGGCCCGAATTGCAAATTGTTCGGATCATAGTAATCAGCAAATGAAAAACTGTGGGATGTTTGTAACCACCCATGATTCGCTGTAAAGCGTGATTCCGCAGGATATATTTGTATCATAGTATAAAAGCCTCCTTTAATAATTCTCGAATTCGAGATAATTATACAAAAAAATTTAGGTTACATCTTTGGCGTAATACCCAAGCTTCTTCAAAAGCGGAATGATCGTTTCTTTCTCACTCTCATCTAACCCACCGAATATCTCCTGGATCGCTTTGTGATGCTTCGGAAAAATAGTGCCCATCCACTCTTTTCCCATTTCGGTAATGACAGCATGCGTAACTCGTCTGTCGTCCGGACATGGCTTGCGTTCCAAAAGTTTCTTATCTTCTAGCTTATCAACCACATACGTAATACTCCCACTTGCCAACAGCACCTTTTTACCAATATGCTGAATCGGCTGATCACCTTTATGATACAACAATTCAAGCACCGCGAATTCAGTCGGATTTAAGCCATAGCTTCTCATGTCTTCTGTTACACGATCCATAATGGCTCGATGTGCTCGCGACAGCACAATCAGCAACTTCAAGGACAGGTCTGTCCCACTTACTTCGTTTTCCATGCTCATGTACATTTCAATCCTTCATTCAATTTATCTCGAATTCGAGATAATTATAAAATATAAAAATACATACTGTCAATAAAACAACCATGGTTTTTCAGCCGTAACTCCAAAAAACAAACTTTATCTAGTGTGTTTTGTAAGAGTAAAAAGAGACATTCGTTGATTTCCTATACTACTTATAGTAGATAAGGCTAGTATCTAGCACGAACTCTTTCATAATTACGTAGATATACAAGTATACTATCACTCCACATATGGAAGGGGACATATACCATGGAACAAAAAATAAGCTCATCTTATCTTCATTCCCTGGCAGGAAGAGTTGTACGTATTTATAAAGGTGGGCCAGAATCCCGAATTGGTTATTTGATGGATATACAGGAAGATCACCTGGTTTTATTTAATGATGAGGATGGTTTTTTATACTATAACATTAATCACATCAAAAGCGTATGCGACAGCCCGCAAGATGAGTTCAAAGCAAATTTACTGCAAAAGGCCGCCAAAAACGACAAAGATAAGCTAAATCCCCCCCCTCAGATTCAGGCAAAAAGCTTTTGGGATGTCCTCAAAACGATGGAACAGCATACAGTTCGGATTAACAGAGGTGGACACCACTCCAAAGTAGGACGTTTAGTATCTGTAAAGTCTGATTATGCAATGTTGGAAACAGAGAAAGAAGGGTTGCTATATTACTATATTCACCATATTAAAAGCATAAGCTGGTTCACACAGCAGGAAAAACAGACTCTTGAGACGATGCCTGCAGACGATAAAACAGATACGCATGAACAAACGTCCTACTCTAAAGCAGAAAGTTTCGAAAACCTTTTGCAAGAATTGCAATATCGCTGGATACGTATCAATGGTGAAGGACCAGAAAGCATAGAAGGCGTGCTCTCTGCAAGCTCAGCATCCGACTTAACAATCGTCGCAAATCAGGATGTATACAGAATTCCCCTGTTTCATATTCGCATGATCAGCCAGAAAATCGCTCAAGTAAATAACGATGGCGGGGAAAATAAAGAACAATCTAACTCTACGGCTAAATCTTCCTCTACTAACGCAGGCAAAGAGAATTCTACCAAACAACAAGCTGCTAGCACAAAACAGAATAACAAGAAAGAAGACGGCAAGAAGCAAGAAAAAGAGGCAGATAAAAAACAGGCTGGTAACAAAAAGGAGAATAATAGAGCGAAACAGAAAGTGGAAAAAAACAGAGAATGATCAGATTGCCACGTCTTTATCCAACTTAAGTCCAATGCTCCAACAGACTGTGGAATTTATAAGTAAAACATTAAATATCCCCCTGGATAATTTCACCGAATCAGAGCGTTAACACGCTACGATTTGCACATCGCTAAACGGAGATACTCAGTAGAGAGCTTACATGAACAGTCTGTCTAATCTTCCCGAAAAAAATCGACGTAGAACTGCTCGATAAACCGATCGATCATACGCTTGAGTTAACTGTCTCTTATGACAAGAAGCTATACTGGAATATCCAGCACATCAAAATTATTTCTCTCCCTTAATTTCAAAGGATAAGCCCGATCTTTTTGACGGGCCTTTTCTCATTCTGCCTTACATACCTTTTTTTCATTCCCCATTCCCTTTCACGATTGTAGTACTCTTAAATATGTAATTCTTTTTCTAATCCCTCATTCGTTAGTACTTTTGACACCATAAGATTTAAATTATTAGCTAATGAAATCTCTTGTTTGCTAGAGGAGATTCGCACTACTGGTCGTTGTATGTGAGATTCGATACGCGTAACAATTGCGATCATATTATTATTCAAAGCGACCTTCATACCAGGTGTATACGGAGGAACACTTCTAACAAAAGCTTGAATAACAGTAGGAAGATATCCAATACCATTTTGCGTCATAATCATTTCAATTGCTTCATGCGGGGGCATGTTCTCTACAGAAATAAGTGTTTCAAATAAATTAGCTACAGCACAAACCTGGGCGATCTCCAAAAATTCACTCCCTTTAATACCGCGCGGATAACCAGTTCCATCCATCCGTTCATGATGTTGATAAGCAATATGAGCAGAAAGAAGACTAATTTCGCGAACCTTTCTTAAAATCGAAAATCCTATTTCTGTATGTTCAGTTTCTTTTGAATGGAGCTTTCCGATATCATGGAGCAAACATCCGATGGCTAAATCGTGCAATTGTAAGTCATTATAGGATAATTTTTTGGATATCAATAAAGAAATCAAGGTAACATTTACAGCATGGGCATACGGGATGAACTCGATTTTCTGCTGCTAATAGAACCCTCCCTTTAGCATCATAAATCGGCTTTGCTAACTTCATCTTGCTTTCTTGATACTGTGATATATGGATTATTCTCATTTTTCACCTCCATAAATATAAGCCCATAGCTTGATAATCTTCCATTTAATAATACAAAGAGCCTATGATCGGAATCATAGGCTCTCATAAGGAAATAAACATCCCTAATTCACAGCTTATTTTCTAACCATTCGATAGCTGGCTGGCATAATCGTACAGTATACGATCGTAACCCCTATAGCTTTGCGTCACTAGATTTCCCTAGTTTTGCCGTTATCGTGATTTTAACAATGATCAATTCGATACAAACGCCCTAAGTAAATAATACTAGATAATCATTAACTTTCAATTATTATTTTTTAATTTGGGTAATATATCACAAATATAATAGGTATTAGATAACAAAAATCGCAACCATTCTACCGCTCAATCACCTGCGCGGTCATCATTGCCTTGCTCACCATCGTTCCCTGATTGTACACTTCCACTTCCACTTTCCCAAACTTCCGGCTCATCTCCAGCACACGCGGACGAATCTCCAACACGCTTTCAATTTGTACCGGCTTCAAGAAATATACCGTAATATTCTCTGGTACCATGTCCCCTTTTTTGAACTGGCGAAGCGCATGACTCCCGCACTCCGACACAAGCGTCGTCAATACCCCACTTGAAATATTCCCAAGATGGTTCGTCATCTGCGGCGTAACCTCGCCCTTGAAATAAATACCGTTCTCGCCTTTTTCTTCATGGAAACGATTCATAATCAAATCTGCAAACGTCTCACCCATCTGCGGCTGCTTCTGGATATACTGCAGTGCCTTCAGCACATCTTGGCGCGTGATGACACCGAGCATTTTGCGGTGGTTATCCACGACCGGTAGCATCTCGATCCCTTCCCACACCATCGTATGGGCAGCCGATGCGACCGAGACACGCGATACGACCGTGATCGGGTTTTTCGACATTACCTTTTCTATCGTCGTTAAATATTCGTGGCCCATCACGTCTTTCGTCGTCACAACGCCCTGTACTTTCATATTCTCATCTACAACCGGGAATCGGCCATGGTCGACAGAAGTGGCCAGACGGTGCCAGTCTGCGACCGTACTTTTTGTAGTTAAGTAGTAAGACCCTTCCAGCGGAATAAGGATGTCTTCAACCATCATAATTTCTTTTTTGATCAGGCGGTCATAAATCGCTCGATTGATCAGCGTCGCTACAGTAAACGTGTCGTAGCTACTTGATATAATCGGGAGCTGTAGCTCATCCGCTAGTTTCTTCACTTCATCACTCGTATCAAAGCCACCTGTAATAAGTACCGCTGCCCCGTGCTGAAGCGATAGCTTGTGCGCCTGATAGCGATTCCCTACAATCAGCAAGCTTCCGGCATCCACATAGCGCATCATTGCTTCGAGCTTCATCGCGCCGATGACAAACTTGTACAGCGTTTTATGAAGACCTTCCCGTCCGCCAAGTACGTGTCCGTCTATAATATTGACGACTTCAGCGAATGTTAGCTTTTCAATATTCTGTTTTTTCTTTTTCTCAATTCGTACCGTGCCAACTCGTTCGATCGTACTAACAAGTCCCTGGTTTTCTGCTTCTTTAATAGCCCGATAGGCAGTCCCTTCACTGACTTCGAGGTCTTTTGCGACCTGCCGGACAGAAATTTTACTGCCAACCTCAAGTTCTTCGATGTGCTGGATGATTTGTTCGTGTTTGGTTGCCATGTGATCACCTTTTTCTGTATCAATCTGTATTACTGTTATTATATCGCTTCAATATAACAATAACAAACACAAAATAAGCCATTCCTTATTAGGATGGCTTACTCTGTTATGGTCATTATACTCCTTGTGTTCTGCCTCGTTCACGGTGTTGTTCTTCCGAAACAGCTGCGGGCGGAGCCCCGATATCACGCCGCTCACGCAGGTGAATGATCTGATACAGATGTGCCCCAATAATAAGAAGTGCGAATCCGAGCCAGATTATACTGAATATGAGAGCGGTTGAATGTCCGTACAGAAGCGGCAGACGTGGCAGACCGTACAATACAATAAAAAACGCGATAATCAAATAACTAATACTGCGGATCAAGTGTCCCATAACGCTCACCTCATAAGCAGTATATGCATGAGGCGTGCCTGTCAGTACAACTTGTCCGCCCTATTTTTTGCCGTGTGCTATCGCCATCAACTGCATCGGATGAGCAGCCAGACAGCGATAAATCCGCATGCCTCGCTCCACAAACTTCGCTTCATACTCTGTCATTACATTGCCTTCTGCATACTCACTTTTGTGCAGATCAAGCGTGATACCGGAGAGTAAGAACATCTCATGTGCAAACTCATTTAGGCTATATTCAAACAATGTTTCATTATCTGTTTTAAGCTGAATGTATCCGTCTGGATTCAACACGTTCTTGTACTTAGAAAGAAAAGAACGATCTGTCAGACGACGCTTGGCATGACGCTTTTTCGGCCATGGATCGCTAAAATTCAAGTAAATACGGTTCACTTCACCCGAGGCGAAGTAGTCTTCGAGATCATTTACATTAATCCAAAGAAAGGAAATATTGGTAAGCCCTTTTTCTTCCGCCTTTTTTACTGCTTGAATCAGAACTTCTTCATGCAGTTCTACCCCAAAGAAGTTAATGTCTGGATTTTGTTCGGCGAGTGTGGTGATGAAGTTACCTTTGCCGGTTCCAAGCTCGATATGGATCGGGTTGTCATTGCCGAAAAATGCGCGCCAGTTTCCTTTATGGTCCGGGCCATTCATCGGTACGAGTTTCGGGTAAGTCGCCATTTCTTCACGCACACCCGGTCTTTTACGTAAACGCATAGTCTAGATCACCTGTTCATACGGATTTTTTCACTGTTCTCTATATTACGTGAAGTACAGAATGGACGCAAGACAGCACCGTCTTTTTTCATCCAAAAAAAAAGACGCCCGAATGTCGGCCGTCAAAGGTAAGAGGTATATTAAAAGGGGGTTTTTCATCACACTTATAAGATACCGTATAAATATTACATCTGTATTACAAAACCGTTACCAAACTATTATATTTCAAAAACTTCCCCTGGTTTAACAACACGACCGCGCATCTTCTTCTCTTCGAGTCGATTTACGAACGTCTCAACATCCTGCTGGATGACCGGAAAAGTGTCATAGTGAACCGGAATAGTAAGTTTAGCCCCAATCCATTCCGATGCCTGAAGGGCATCATCCGGTCCCATCGTGTAGTTATCGCCCATCGGAACAAACGCCACATCAATTTTGTTCCGTTCCCCAATCATTTTCAAGTCACTAAATAGGCCGGTGTCCCCAACATGATACACCGTTTTATCCCCGACTGTGACGAGGAACCCGGCTGGCATACCCGCATACACGATGCGTTGTTCCTCATCAAGCACCAAACCTGAACTATGGAATGCCTGTGTCATTTTAGCGGTAAACCAGCCGAATGAGAAGGACCCTCCAATATTCATACCATGTGTGTTCAAGCCCTGCCAGCTAAGATACGTCGCCAGTTCGTGAATGGCCACAACAGTAGCTCCACACCGCTTCGCAATTGTGATTGTATCCCCAAAATGATCACCATGTGCATGCGTCAGCAAAATGTACTGCACACTAATTTCTTCAGGTTTCACAGCAGCAAGTGAGTTGCCTGTCAGGAACGGATCAATAATCAGTGATTGCCCCTCATGTGTAATCTGTACGCAAGAATGTCCATGATACGTAATTTTCATATTCATTCCCCCATTCTCATTATTTTCCTATCCTCTCATTGTAACAGGCTCTTCCACCACAAACAAATAGAGAGAGTCAATACACCCTCATTCATTACCGTTCATAGGATGAAGAGATGATACATGCACATGTGCACAGAAAAAGAAAGGGTGAGCGGGTCATGTCGCAACTGCTGACGCGTGTACAGCGCGTTTCTGACCAGCAACTTCCCCAGACGATTGATGGCCTGTTCCCGGAATCCATTGCCCGCCAATATGGACTTCGTGGCTCCCAGACATACGAAATCGTCTATGGACTCACACGGACTCGGATGACACTGGCTCCCGGTACTACCTCCTTAACCCTTAAGGAGTCAGCCGCACGTCCCCTGCACCTCGCATTCGGAATGGCGAAGCTTGGTCTGCGGTTTGAACCGGGTGAAAAGCGCTTTGTCATCGGACCGCTTGTTGGTGTACTCATCGCCGGGATGTCACCAGGTCCTGAAGGTCCATTTGGCAATATCACTGATTTTTGCCGCGAAGTGAGCCAGACGTGTCGGACACGCGGCGGAATCGGTTTCGTTTATACACTCAGTGAGGTATCCGCTGAGACGAACAAACTCGAAGGCTGGACGTATCGGGATGGCCGCTGGGTAAAACAACTATTCCCTCTTCCGTACTGCTCCTACAACCGTATCGGTTCACGGCGGATAGAACGCAAAGAAGAAACACAGACACGCCTCAGTATTCTCAAACAAAAGGGCGGGCTCTTCTTTAATGAACAGTTCCTTGACAAGTGGCTCATTCACCAAAAGCTTGCCGTCAACTCAGATGCTTCGCATCTGCTTCCTCATACGACGCTCTACACCGGTGCTTCTGCCCTGCAAGCCATGCTTACACGGCACTCTTATGTATATGTGAAGCCATCAAGTGGGAGTCTCGGGCGTGGGATTATCCGAATTGCATGGAAAAATAATGAATATATCTGCCAGTATGAAACAATAAATGGAGCGGCTACCCGTCATTTCCGGACATTCGCTGCCCTGCATCAGATGCTTAGGCCACGCCTCGCCAAGCACTCCTACTTAATTCAGCAAGGGCTGCACCTGATTCGCTCCCACGGCGGACTCTTGGACTTCCGCGCCCTTGTGCAGAAAGACCGTACAGGTAAATGGGCTATCACATCCATTGTGGGGCGTACTGGTACACGGCAAAGCATTGTTTCCAATGTCGCACGCGGCGGCACCATGCTTCCACTCGTTCGGGCACTTGCCACTTCTACGCTACCGACATCCATGCATGCTACCGTAGCAAGTACAATCCGCCGTCAAGCGCTGACAGTAGCCCACCTGTTTGAACAAAGTATGGGGGGGCACTACGCCGAACTTGGCATCGATATCGCCGTAGAACGCACAGGCCGAGTCTGGCTTCTTGAAGTCAATTCAAAACCATCTAAAACAAATGATGCCGTCGCCAGCACAACTAGTGGCCCACGGCCATCTGTTGTCCGGATTGTCGATTACTGCTTTTATCGGAACGGATTTACGGTGCTTCCAAGAAAGAAAAAAAGCACGGCGTCCAAACGTTCGATACAAAAAAGGAGGACTTCACAATGACAACCCAAAAGGCTACGCCTTATCTTGGGATTCTGGCTACCCCAATCACCCACACTCCACCCTTTCCTGAACGGTCCTACTACGCCTATCTCACACAGGCAGGCCGCAAAATCGGATTACCTGTATATGTAGTGCTGCCAAACAAGATCGATTTTCAGACCAAAACCGTTATTGGCTACCACTATGTAAACAAAAAATGGGAATTGAAGCGTCTTCCGCTTCCCTCTCTTGTGTATGACCGAGTATCCAACCGTAAAAAGTACTTGTCCGCCATCCGCACTCTAAAATCAATCCCATCAGTCACGTTCCTCGGTCACGTGCTTGGTGACAAACTCCGCAATCATAACCATCTGATCCAGCATGCTGGCATCGCTGCCTTTATGCCGCCAACTGAATTGATTACATCCATCCAGGTTGTCAAAAATATGTTCGCTTACCATGATGCTATCGTCATCAAGCCGATGCAGAATTCGCTTGGCATTGGGGTAATGAAACTCACATCAAAAAAAGAAACACACCGAGCAGAAGGCCGGGACTTCCGAAACAAAATTTTTCACCGTACTTTTCCCAGTCGGGCTGCTCTTCTCATGTGGGTGCGCAGCCAGCTAAAAGTAAAAATGATTGCCCAACCGTATTTAACCCTCTCATCACCAGGCGGCGTACCGTTCGACATTCGCGTGCTCGTCCAGAAAAATGGGAGCGGCCAGTGGAATGAAACCGGGCGGGCTGCACGTGCAGGCGTACCAAACGGGCTGACATCGAATTTGTGTGGTGGCGGAAGCGCACATTCCGTCCCAGAATTCCTCAGCAAATATTACAACAGCGAACAGCTCGCCCAAATCGAACGCGACATCAGCTATATCGCACGAGAACTACCGCCATTTCTTGAGAGTCGCCACGGTCGCTTAGTCGAACTCGGCATTGATGTCGGTGTTGATCGCGACGGAAAAGTATGGCTCATTGAGGTCAACTCCAAACCGGGGCGTGCATCATTTCGTCGCATTGAAAACGGTGCCTACTACCGTTCCGTCCGTCTCAGTCCACTAAAATACGCCTACTACCTTAAACACTCCCGCCAAGGTACCGGGTCATGACAGGGGCGCTCACGACCGCCTGGGTATCGATTGACCCGCTGCAGCGGACGTGGCGCCTGCATCTTCCGCCAGGCCGCGTACCGCACGCACTGGCATTAAGCAAAAAACTGACCATTCGGCTAGGCAACTGGAAAAAAACGCTCACCGTTACGCAAAAAAGACCGAGCGCAGCCGTCATTCAAAGCCGTATTCGTATTCACCCACAGTCAGGCAGCACACCATCAATCGGTCCCTTTGTTGGCATTCTAACTGTGGCAGGGAAAGGCTTATTCCGAGGGGTTCAGAGCAACTTCATCGATATTATTGAAGCCGGACGAAAATTCGGGGCGCTCATCTATGTTATTCCAGTTGAGAACATCGACTGGAAAACACTCACGGTACGCGGCTATTTGTATCACAAAACATCCAATAAATGGGTTAAAGAAACTCTTCCAATGCCACACGTTATGTATAACCGAATTCCGAATCGGGCCTATGAAGAGCAAGAACATGTAAAAGCAGCACTAGACCGTCTGGCAGCACTCCCGCAAATTACGCTATACAATCCGCACTTTTTTAATAAGCGACGGCTATTCACTACTTTGCAGCGTGATCCGAACGTATCCAGCTATCTGCCGCAGACTGTTCCCCTCCTGTCCCGTGAATCACTATTTCATATGCTTGACTCGCATGCACTCGTCTATGCAAAGCCGGTCAATGGCATGGCTGGCAAAGGAATCTATCGCCTGCAAAAGAGGAGCCGAACTGATTTTGTTCTGCAGTACCAGCTCAAGAAATCAACAGTAACCCAAATGTTTACCAGTCGGGATATGCTATGGAATTTTCTGTCCCCGCGCCTTACGGGTCCTTACTTGATCCAGCAGGGAATTCATCTCGCGACCTTTCATAACAAACTATTCGATATACGCCTGCTTGCACAGAAAAACGGACACGGAGAGTGGGGCGTGACCGGCATCGGCATTCGTCTAGCGGGCAGCGGCCGCATTACGACACATGTGCCGCGCGGCGGCTCGATTCAGTCACCGTCTGTTATTTTCCCAACTGCCTTTCCTCGTTCCTCTCCGACTGAACTGTTGAAGTCCATTCGGCGAGTTGCTCTGACGATCGCGCACTCCCTCGAAAAAGAGTGGCCGACATTAGGCGAAGTATCCATGGATATCGGAATTGATAAGCAGGAGCGCATCTGGTTTATCGAAGCCAATTCAAAACCGGGGAAATTCGACGAACCCCATATTCGAAAGTTATCCCTACGTCGCACGATTGAATATGCCCAGTACCAGTCCCGTTTTATCCACTCGAAAGGAGGCTTGCGCCGTGTCCATACGCAACCTTGACACAAGCTCACTCGCCCGTAACCGCTACAGACTGATTCGCTTTATCCGCAAAAATGGTGATAAACGCATCACCAGTCAGGCAGTTTACTGGCTTTCTTCCCTTACACCAGAAGCACTCAACCAGGACGGAACGATCATTCTTGTCTATATAGAAAACAAAAAAATACTGGCCCTGCTTGCCACAGCTGATTATGGACGAAGGGAATCGTTTCTCGTTGTACACACGGACGCTCGAGAAAGAGGGCTAGGCAAGCATCTAACAGAGACCGCCATTACCCGACTCGGCAAGCTATACGGAAGGGTTGCACTCGATAACACAGCCAGCCTGAAAACATGCCTATCTGTTGGGATGGTCGGATTCTCCTGTATTACTGGAGTGACAGGTAAACCGACCCTCTGGCTCGGAGCCGGTGACTGGAGGAAGGAGGATATTGAATCCATATGATTCCATCCTCCCATCCCCTCATTGGCATTCTGACACACCGACATGGTTCCTTTTTGGCAGGCAGCTCATACTGTGCACAGCTTACAGAAGTAGCTGCCCGCCACAAGTGTGCACTTGTCGTATACAGTCCGACTGATATCGACGAAGTGCACGGTACCTTGCACGGTTTCCGTTACAACATGCACACAAAAAAATGGGGTCGCGTACAAACACGGGCACCAGATATTGTATATGACCGCTTCAGTTACATGAAGCGGGATGCCCTGCGCACATACAGTGCATATCGTAGCAAAAGTCGGATGCGATACCTCAATAACCGATTCGCTCACAAATGGAACGCACACCGCCATTTCAGCCGCCACCCGGAGCTCGCCCGCCATCTACCTGTGACAGTTCCGCTCGCATCCGGAGCACTTGGGAAGCTCAGCAGACGCTTCCCTCTTTTATATGCCAAACCAGTCAATGGTTCTGGCGGTAAAGGGATTCTACGTATCCGGCGACGCCAGCAACTCTTTGAAATGGTGGGACGCAGCGGCAAAGAGGGTGTAATTCGTCACACCTCTCATTCACTCGAAGCGGCCGAACGATACGTACTGACATGGGCGCAGCAGCAGAAGCAAACATTCGTCCTCCAGCAAGGATTGTCTCTTTCTCTCATCCCCGGCATGATCTGTGACAGCCGGGTGCTTGTCCAGAAGGATGTGTGTGGACAGTGGAGCATAACTGGCATGGTCGGCAAGCAATCCCCTGACCGCCTTGTGACCTCCAACCTGCAAAGCGGAGGAAAGGCAACATCCATGTTAACGCTGCTTACCCGACGGTTTTCAGACGAAAAGGCAAAAGCCATCATGCAAAGTATGCAACATCTTAGCTTGCTGCTTGCCTCTCATATCGAATCCCGATTCGGTAATTTTCTGGAATTCGGCATCGATCTCGGAATTGATACAGAGGGATATATCTGGATTATTGAAGTGAATCCAAAACCAAACCGGGAACTATTCCGCCTCGCCGGACAGCATGACACATACAAACGTGCTATCGAAGCTCCCATTTTATACGCACTATCGGTATTAGAATTGGAAAAACCTGAATAGTCGCTGGCACAAGAAATACTACCTGACTGCCCGCCGCATTATTAACTAGAATCGGCTATATCCAGTTGTACGACATAAGAAAAGGCAGACTCGCTTCATTATCGATGCAAGTCTGCCTTCTTCACTTGTGCCAACTCCGTAAAATATAAAATGATTGACTCTACATGATCCAGCAAAGTCCAGCCCCGTTTCTCCAAATTCGCCTGCTCACGGCGATGAAACGGCTCGCCCTCCTCACGAATAACGCGCTGCCAGTCTGCTAATTGCTTGCGTTCCGCTACAGACAACTGATCCTCAATCGATGTACAAATAAAAGAACGACAGATACCTGTCTTAAATCGGGGATCAAGACCACATCCACGTCCGTCTTCGAAAAACTGACAAACTGCATAGGCCAATCTCTCATCTGTCGCCTGATAGATGGTGCGTGGTGACTGCAGCAGGCGATGATAGCGTTCAGCCGGCGCTTCATCCTCTCCTGCCTGCTTTTCATAAAAAAGCGAATCAATGCGTGCCCCTACAATAATTTCATATTCACATACCGTATTATCTGGATGACGGTACACTTGATTGAGAAAAAAATCAGTCTGGCCAGCTTCGATCATCCGATAGATCTCAAACAATGTAAAAACCGGCTCATAGGCGCAGCATCCGATATGTGGAAGCCTGGGGGCGCGGCGCTGAAAGTGCGGCTCGGGACAATTCCGACAGGTCGCCGACAAAAGCTGCTTGGCTCCTTCGTCCCATTCGAGACACCCGGATGATTTACTCATGACTAGCTCCTCTCCTCCTGTCCACTTGCCGGACAACTTGTATCGGTAGCCATCATATCATCCGCCAAATGTCTCTGACAAGAGTATGACCAATTCCCTCTCAGATAAGAAGCCGAGACTGATGACCGCGCAGCCATGTCTCAAACTCCTCCATGGCAAGTGGACGAGCAACCAGATAGCCCTGAATGACATCACAGCCCATCGCCCTGAGAATATCCCGCTGTTCTTCTGTTTCTACCCCTTCTGCGATAACCGTTAATCCCAGCTCATGTGCCATCGTGATAACGGCCGATACAATGGCCCAGTCTGCCTCTAGTCCTTCCTCATTCGTCCGCATAAATGATTTGTCAATTTTAATCGAATGGATTGGAAGCGTGTGCAAATAGCTAAGCGATGAATACCCCGTTCCAAAGTCATCAATCGAAATATGTACCCCCACTTTTTTCAATTCTTCTAGTGTATAGACGACGTCATGCAGATGATGAATCGCCATTCCTTCTGTGATCTCCAGGTCGAGAAAAACCGGATCAAGCTCACTTCGTTCAAGTATGTCCTGTATGGTATTCAACAGACGATTATCCCGGAACTGGCGGGCAGACAAATTGACAGAAATACGGAATGGACTATATCCTTCCCGCTGCCAACGGCGGGCAGCGCTACATGCTTCTTCAAGCACCCAGGCGCCAAGCGGAACGATTCCCCCTGTCTCTTCCGCAATCGGAATAAACTCGGATGGAAACACCCATCCAAGTTGCGGATGCTGCCAACGCAATAGTGCCTCCACACCAATCAGGTTCCCCGTACGCAGGCAGATTTGTGGCTGATAATACAGCACAAGCTCCTTGTTCTCCATCGCTCGCCGCAAGCTATTCTCAAGCAGCATCGTCCGCGCACTTGTCTCCTTCATATCGCCCGTATAAAAGCAGTATGTATTTTTCCCCTGGTCTTTGGCCCGATACATGGCTGTGTCTGCATTCTTAATCAACGTATCCGCTGTATACCCATCGTCCGGATACAGGCTAATCCCTACACTCGGCGTCACAATTAATTCATGCCCTTCCAACATGAACGGCTTACTGACCGATTGAAGCAAGCAATCGGCCATTTCTTCGATTTCGGCACAAGTCACATTTTCAAGCAGCAGCATAAATTCATCGCCACCCTGCCGTGCTACAAGCTGGCTTGTACCCATACACTCTTTTAGTCGACCGGCGATTGCCCGTATCAGTTCGTCGCCAAAGCGGTGTCCAAGCGAATCATTAATAATTTTGAACCGATCAATATCCAGGAGGAGCACTGCCGTTTTCCGCCCGGAAGAGGTAGAGCGTGCCAGCACTTCTTTAAGAATATTCCGGTATTTACGACTATTCGGAAGCCCTGTCAGTGCATCATGAAGCGCCATATGTTCCATTTTCCGCTCGGCTGATTTTTGCAGTCGCTTCATCAGCTTCTCCATCTGCGATTTCGCCTCGATTGCTTCCTGACGATTATGTTCCGCTGCCTCACGAAGCCCTTCGCTTACCCAGCTGTGGACCATGAGAAAAATCGTCAAACATATGCCGAGCAGGCAGAAGGATATTATATCATATGGAATCAGTTGCCTAAAAATTGGACTATGATCATAAAAGAAGAAAGCACACGTCGCCCCAAACGTCAGCGTACCCGCATATACAATCGGCCAGATCTGCATATAAAGAGAGCTCATCACAAGAGCAAGCCAGAAAAAAATAAATGTTGATAAAGCTGGATGGAAAGCCGTGACAGCCGTACAGAGACTAAACAGGAGGGTAATAGTAACATACATCGTCAGCACAGCATATCGCGGGCGACGACTTAATAAGAACGGGATAAGCCCACATACGAGTCCACCAGGGAGCAAAATCCCTACTGTACTAGCATCGGCACCAAATGCCGTAATACTAGACAGCAGCCAGAATCCCCAGATAAGTTTGGTTATAAGCAAATTGCGCTGGTGGATGCGCACAGCACGACCTTTATCCATTATCCTCCTCCTATTCCTTTTTCATCATACTACATTTAATAGCTATTCGGGCCAAATCATGACAAAAAAAGTCTGCGTGACAGGGGACGTCCCCAGACACGCAGACTTTTGCTACTTACTATATTTGGTTTCGCAGTTCGTTCACGAATGCTTCTAACCGATTAAGTCCTTCTTCCAGCACCTCAAGTGCATACGCATATGAAATCCGGATGTATCCTTCTCCATATGTGGAGAACGCATCACCCGGTACCGCCGCCACCCGCTTCTCTTCGAGCAGGCGCGATGCAAATTCAAACGATGGCAACCCAAATTCCTGAATGGATGGAAATACATAAAAAGCAGCGGTCGGTACAACCGGAGCCAATCCCATTTGTGTAAGCCGCTCACATACATAACGGCGACGCTTATCGTACTCTTCTTTCATGATGTCCGCATCATTTCGTCCCTCGGTCAGTGCGTCTAGTGCTGCATACTGGCTAATTGAGCTAGCACATGTCGCATTATACTGATGCACCTTCAGCATCTGCTCGCTAATATACGCTGGGGCAAATGTAAATCCGATTCGCCAGCCCGTCATTGAATGCGACTTCGACAACCCATTGATGACAATTGTTTTCTCATGCAATGCCGGATACGAAGCAAGCGAACGATGTGTACCTTCATAGATCAATTCACTGTAGATCTCATCCGACAACACGAACACATCCTGATCTGCCAAGAGCTCCGCAATCTCGGTTAGCGCCTGCTCATCAAGTGTACAACCAGTTGGATTAGATGGGTACGGCAGAATGACACAGCGAGTATTCACCGTCAGCTTCTGTGCGATTTTATCCGCTGTCATTTTGAAATCTGAATCCGTTGTATCGACGTAAACCGGAGTTGCTCCGCACAGGCGAATAATCGGCTCGTAACCCGGATACACGGGAGCTGGCAGAATAACTTCGCATCCTTCTGTCAGAATCGTGCGCAGTACGATGTCAATCGCTTCGCTTGCGCCATTCGTCGTGATGACTTCTGTCGCTGGATCGTATGTAAGACCGTATTTTTCCTCCATAAAGGCACTTGCCGCCTCGCGCAGTGCCAATAGGCCCGCATTCGGTGTATACGTGGTTCGATTTTCATCAATCGCTCGTTTTCCTGCTTCTTTAATATGATCCGGTGTCGCAAAATCCGGCTGTCCAATGGTCAGGGATACCGCATCGGGATACTGTGCGACCCGGTTAAAAAATGTACGAATGCCCGAAATTCGAATATCGCGCACCCGTGGATTCAGCAAATGCTTCATCTCTTGCTTCCTTCCTTTCAAGTCAAGCTTTTTGTGAAAAGTATAGCACGATTGCGACAATTTAGCAGATAAAACAGCGGTACGTGCTAATATTCCTCTGCTAACACAACTGATTCTCCTGTTTTAATTGCTGGAGAACAAGCTTGTCGGTTGGAAACGCAAGCTCTGGAAGCTCGTCATATCCGAAGAAGCCGACCGCATCCAGGTCATCTCCTGCTGCCAGTTCTCCACCCGCTTCTTCCGCCATAAACCAGATGCCAACGGTATGCTGGTTCGGATTATGAAAGTTCGAATGCACCGTATATACTCCACGAATTGTAATGAAAAGCCCAGTCTCCTCCGCAAATTCGCGGCGGGCTGCCTCATACACATCCTCATCCCATTCTACATAGCCGCATGGAATGCACCATTTGCCCTCGTACACACCACCGATACGACGGCCCAGAAGAATTTTTTTATCCCGCATGATAATGGCTGCCACTCCGACTGCTGGGTTCTGGTAGAAAACAAACCCACAAGCTGTACAGTACGGTTTCGTCTCATCTTTGGCTTCGTTTAGCTCCAGATGTCCACCACATTTTGGACAAAAAGAATACCTCATCTCCACCGTTCCTTTCTTGTCTTCCTCTACAAAAAAAAGTATGGTAAAAACAGAATACCATACGAAAGGGGAATTGTTCTGTGAAGATAATCAGCGCTTGCTTACTCGGATGTGAATGTCGGTATGACGGCAGACATAATCGCGTAGAGAAAATAGAAGAATGGCTTCGCAAAGGAGAAGCCATTCCTGTCTGCCCGGAACAACTGGGTGGTCTGTCTACCCCACGCCTTCCGGCAGAAATCGTCGGTGGCGATGGATTTGACGTACTGGATGGCCATGCACGTGTGATTGACAATGAAGGCAATGATGTAACCAAAGAATTTATCCATGGTGCCGAGCAGACGCTTCGCATAGCCCAAACAGCTAAAGCCAGCGCCGCTATTCTAAAAGAACGAAGTCCTTCATGCGGCAGCACCCTGATTTATAACGGTACCTTCTCCAAAGAAAAGCGCTCAGGCCCAGGCGTTACCGCCGCACTTCTTACGCGCCACGGCATTTCTGTCTCCTCTGAAGAGACAACCTAGCGGAAAGCAAGCAACACGAGACCCGCAAACACAAGTAGATTCGCCGTTTCTGTCAACCCGACTGTTTTAATTGACAGTTCTCTACCGGGCATCACATACGCACGCACAAGGCTGGGGACGTAGGCGATGGCAAGGAATATAAATCCGGCTGTCGCCAGCGTCAACGGCACAGCGATGTGATACATCCATGACAGCAAGCGAAACACTTGATTTCCTCGCTTCCGAATCATCGTTTTCACAAAAAAGATACTGCCCAGAAAAAAGAGCACGAATACAAACCACAACATGAAAGCACGCTGATCGTACGATCCACCTGTCCCAATTACATACGCTGCTGGTCCACCCAGGCATAGCGCTGCAACCGCCGCACAATCATTTCCGAAAGCTCGCTCATCATTGCGACGTGCATACCACACATTAACCGCAAACATCGGCACCATCACCACCCCGCATAAAAAAAGCTGCGGTCTCACCGCAAGCGGGATTGCTAACAAGGCTATAGCTCCTACAGCATATCCTCCTGCCCACCTGAGATACATATGTCGACGCCGCTTTGTCTTAAGTGCAAGAAGAAACGAATAAGTAGCAAGATACAACAATACCCAGCCGACTAACGCTGGTAGGTGCCATATCTGCCAGCCACCAAGGCCAGCGCCTACTACAAAAGGAACGAACAGCATCCCCCAGGCACCATGTTGTTTAGGGATAATCCATTTCACGTATCTTCACCCCATTTCCATACAAGCTATATCGGTTTTATTATACGGGGTGGTGGCACCAGTGCCTGTGACATCGATCATACATCTTCTCTACTTCTACACAAAAAACCAGCGCACATAGCGCTGGCTTCCTATCAAAAAAATTATCGACTTTTCACAAGCAGTTCAACTGCTTCTTTAATTACATGATCAGGATCATTCCCCTTCTCAATCTCCATGCGAATACATGATTCCATATTCGTCGCAACAACCAATCCGACAGCGCGATCCACAGCAGAACGAATAGCAGTCAATTGGGTGACAACATCGCGGCAGTCTTTCTGCTGCTCCATCATGCTCAACACCCCACGGATCTGCCCTTCAATACGGCGAAGACGGTTTCTGACAGCATCATTATATTCCATCTGTTATCACCTCAACGTAAAATAGGGTACATTTATCGTACCCCGTTAGGTATGAAATGTAAACAGGAAATAAAATAGTGGATAAATACTCCATTTCTGCCTTGCTGAAGGACACCACCCCATCGAGCCTGAGCCACTTGTAACACTACGTCCTAAAAACGGGATTCGCATGAAAATCACTCGGCTCTAACGTTATACCACACAAAGTAAAAAGCAGCCACAGAATGGCTGCTTTTACTACTGTTATTGTATGTTGCGTAACGCTGATATAAGTGCATTTCGAGTGACAGCCCGATTCGTTCCCGATTTCTCACGCAAAAGCACGAGCGGAACACGTAAATGCTGATTAAACATCCGTAGTTCCTCATCAATAGCCTTCACCGTTCGCGGTACATCTACCTGCATGTCTTTTCGGGCGGCAGCCACTTCAACTGCGCCTCCCTCTGCCATTCGTTTCGAATCCTGCTGCCCCACATTTCGGCTGATCCTGGTTATGATCGCTTCCAACGCTTTCTCATCGTACGTTACATAAAACGAAATACCTAGCGGAGGTGCATCTCCCTGCCATTTCTGCCAAAGCCCTGCCATTGTCCGTTCACGTGAAACGGCCTGCGCCTTCTTCATCGTCGCATCCATATCGTACGAAAGGTTGATCGCTTTTTTATCGATCGGAAATACACGATCCCCAATCGTTACCTGTAGCGGAATGTGGTCAATTGTATAAATAACATCTTCAAGCCGCCGCTGTGCCTCCACATACGTCAGTCCTCCGATTGTAATGCCAGCAACTTTCATTTCTTCCGGAAATCGCTGCTCTTTCCACTCTTCTGTCAGAAAAAGCGAGAGGATACTGAATACAATTGTCTGCAAAAAAAGCAAGGCGAGAACGACCGAAAACTGCCGCATATACTGTCCAATCTTCATCTTGCCTCACCATTACCTTTAATTTTTCTATCCTACAATACTGCACTATGAAAGTTTTAAAGTTAACTCGACTACTTTACTTCGACCCATTTGCCGAGCCCGTGTAGCAAGCTCTTCCGTTACTTTCTCCCCTTCAGCTCCGAGCAAGTTGCCTTCTTCATCATACAAATCCTCTGCAAGCGTACGGCCAATCAAAGGCGCCGTATCGAGCTCTTCTTCCTCTACTTCCGCCACCACTTCTTCTACTTCCGGCAGCTGGACAAACTCATCAAGGGACATCATCTGCTTGACGCCATCTTCTGTCACAACCATAATGTCGCGACCGAATGTCACCACGAATTCTTGCGGCATGACCTTCGCTTCTCCAGCTGGATCTTCAACCACACAGCCGACAATTTTACCGGTCTCTTCTTCAATGTAATACTCCGTTACCTGGCCAAGAAAACGGCCCTTCTTGGTAATAATGCGAGTGCCTCGAATCTGAATATTCTTAGACAGCAGATCATTCGCAATCGGAATTTCTGCCAGATCAATAACAGCTGAATCATTCTCAACTGTGACGGCATAATCGCCAATTCCTTCTACACGACGATACGGAATCGCTTTAATGCCGAATTCCCAGTGATCATTCTGCACGATGAGGAATTCTACACCAGCCCGTTCCGGGTTAATGACAATATTTTTCACACTGCCGATCTCTTGTCCGTCCATGATACTAAAAATCGGCATTCCAAGAATCTCCTGACTTTGCTTCATACGCTGTACGCCCTTTCCCTCTATTTCTTGCTTATTGCTTTATCTACTTCGCTGCGTACGGCGGTCGGCACGAGAGACCATGGAAGACTCGGCTTTCCGTAGCGCCTGAGCGCGGCATCAAGCTCTTCCAGATACTGAACTCGTCTGATTATATCAGCTTCGTACTTCTCCCGAATCTGTCCTGTTATACATCCCGTATCCAGTTGCCTGAGCAGCTCATTCCACTCTGCTCTAATTTTGCCGTAAAGACCAAAATGTTTCAACGTTTTCTCATAATCTACTGTAATCATATAACGCGCTGCCAATTGAAGCGGATAAGAAAGTGCCTGGCGAAAATATTCCACCGCGGAAGCATGGTCTTCCTTCGCCACTGCCTCTACCGCCTTCAGATAGTAGCTGTTGACCTGTCGTCGCTCTTCTTCTGTCAGCTTCATCTGCGGTACGACTGCTTCATTTTCCACATTTTCTTCCTCAAGAACTACTTCCTCATCTGCTAATGCCTCTTCTTCCAAAGCCTCATCACAAATTGATACAGATAGTTCCTGCTGCATCTCGTGGTTCTTTCGCGCTTCAATCGATTCTACTATTTCTTCACATTCTCCTGCTTCTGGTTCATCAGCTACACCATCTACTAGTTCTTCTTCTGCTACTCGCATCAACTCTTCATGTTCCACGGCTTCGTCTATCTGGGCCGGTTGATTTGCTTCAACAGGCTCGTTCCCGATAGACAGATCACGTAGTCGCTGAGCCTGATCTGTCTGCTGGCGCTCTTCTGCAACCACCATCTCCACAACCGTCTCTGTCTTTGCAATGCTATTCTCTTTATCAGTTTCCTCATAGTCTCCTTCTAAAACTGGGACGAAGGCGTTCAGCTCTGCATCCGCCTCTCCCCTATACGCCGCTTCTTCTTGTACAAGAGATGATGACGTCAGGCTCAGTGAAGCCAGCATTGGACTTGTGTCTTCTGTAGTCGCTCCAGAATGCCTATGTATCTGTCGCGCCATAAACAGAACAGCCAGCACGATTATGCCTACCCCCAGAACCATCAATGTAGGTACCCCTCCTACAATCAGCATAAAAAACGGGGCGATCGCACCAAGTACAATTGATCTAAAGAAAAGGTTTGCCAGTTGTTTGTTCGAATATAATGTTTGACGCAAAAAAAGAAAGAAGAGAACAGTAAGAAAAAAATATAGCTTAAAATACTCACTGATTTCGGACATACCCATCGAATCATCCTTCCTCTCTGTTCCATCTTCATAAGGCTTATGAAACTGAGCGTATGTGCTTACAACTTTTCTGACTTATGTAGCACTTGTATTAATTCGACAGTTTATATGACTCTCCTTTTCTATTATATAGTAAAAAAGTTATGAATTTCAGTAGTTATCAAAGACTATTTTTATAAAATAGTACACATAACATACTCGGTTCCGCGCATAGTGTAAATGAACTTCTCACTCTCCACTCTTACCAACATCTCATTTTCCTCTTAGTTATTTTTTGATTTTTCCATGTATACTGAATAAAAAAACAAGAAAGCGAGGAGAATACTTGAGAAAAAACTACCGAAACCGACTTTCGTTCCTTCTACTTTGTTTAATAGCCCTATGCTTTCCTGCTTTTTATGCAGGAAAAGCTACTACCTCTTCAGAACCCGTTCAACTTCGAAAGTTTCCTTATCCATACCGGGCTATGCTTTCTTTTACATCTGATATCGACGGAACAACTCCGGAAGAATTCGTGCAGTACCACCGCTTCCTTAATACCCGGGAACAGACACCCATGGGAACAGGTCTTGGACTTGATATTAGCGACAGCTTCTGGATGTATATGGCCACCAATACCGCTTCCTATGTAGACAATCAGAAGCGTCCGGCAAACGCCATCATGACATATTTCCACGGCATTGATCCAACCCGACCGAAAGATGCTGACCGTATCAAGCATTACTGGCAAGCCGGATGGATTGACTCTATGCATAGCTACGGAGATTTCTCCCGTCAGAATGAGCAAGAAGGGCTTTGTACCCGTAGGCTGGCCCGCGCAGCCTGGCAAGAGATGCAACAAGCAGGCATCCAGCCTGAAATATGGATTAACCACGGCAATCGAGCCAATAAACAAAACTTTGGCTCGTATCGCCGCTTTGGCTTCACATCTTATCAAGATGGGGATAATCCGCGTTCCCCATTCTATCATACTGACATAGCTGTGCAGAACGGCGTACGTTTTGTCTGGAACTCATACAGCGATTTTTCCTTTGGAACGGATACCGCGATCTTCCCTCTTCATCTGCGGGATGGAAGCCGGGTCTGGGGATTTCACCGATATGGATTTAACCGCACCACGAAGGGGACACAATGGACTTGGGGACCGGGCGCTATTCATTTGCAGCTTACACCTGAACATTTAAACGAAATTATTAAACGCGGGCAATACTCGGTCGTAGCACAGCATTTTGGAGGTGGTGTGGAAGACGTACCTTTTTCTGAGCCGAACTGCAAAGCCCTGCGGCTTCTAGCAACCTATTACTATAATGGCGATATTCTCGTCGCACGCACCAGCAGGCTGCTTCGCTACAATCTCGTCCAGCAATATATTCGCTATACAACCATTCATAAAGAAGATCGGACTCAGATTCAGATCAAAGCTCTTGCCGATCCACTTTTCGGTTATCGCGATGTACGCCCTGATGAAATTCGGGGGCTGACCTTTTATGTCAAGAATCCTTCCCAGACGGATATCTTCCTTGGAAAACGTAAGCTTGCTTCTTCGGATATTCAGCTCAATCCTCCTGACCAGACAGGACGCGCAAGCATTAGTATCAAATGGTTTGCACCCGATGTATTTGATTACTCCGCGACTGCACCGCATTTATGAAAACATGATTACATCTCTTTAGCGAGAACGCTTCTGCTTTCTCGCTAGTTTTTTTATCGTAAACTCCATTTTTTCTTTACAAATTTTTCTTTATGTATTATTATCATTTTTGATAATAATACATAAAATGATAACGAAAGATTTTCTCTACTTCCAAAAGGAGCTACCGTGATGAACACTCTTGATCTACTTCTACACCCTGTTCGCATGCGAATTTTACAGACGTTAATGCCGGATCGCGAGCTTACCGTACAAGAAATAGGTGAACATCTCTCTGATATTCCACCCGCTACCCTGTATCGCCATGTCAAAAAACTGAAAGAAGGCGGTGTAATTGAATCGCGCTCCCGTCAGCAAATACGTGGAACTGTAGAAAGCCGCTACGGAATTACAAGTTCAGCTTTTCAAGGCGATAGTCAAGCATTCAATCAGTTGCCAGCTGAAGAGCATCTTCGCTATTTCTCGGTCTTTCTTTCTTTTCTGCAAGCAGAGTTCGGACGCTATCTTACACAACCAGAACGTGATTTTGAAAAAGACGGGATCGGCTACCGCTACACTTCTGTGTATTTATCGGAAGACGAATTCAACGACTGGCTGGAAGAATACCGGACGCTTATGCGTCGAGCCATGGCCCTGCCACCTGCACCACATCGTATGAAACGCACCCTTGCGCATATTTTTCTTTCTGAAAAGGAGTAATGCATATATGCCTATCCAAGAACATGAAGTGATCATTCCATCCGCTTATCCACTTGCGGGTACACTAACACTGCCAGAGAATTCTGGTGATCAGATTCCCGTTATCATCATGCTGCACGGCAGCGGAGATATGGACCGGGATGAAAATGCAAAACAGCTACGAATTAATGCGTTTAAGGAACTGAGTGATGAAGCGGTTCGGCAAGGATATGCCACGCTGCGCTACGACAAACGTGGAGTCGGGCAAAGCGGCGGTAACTTCTATGAGGCCGGGCTATTTGACCTGATCGATGACGCAGTTGCTGCCGTTGAATTCAGCAAACATCAACCGCAGCTTGACCCAAAGCGCATTATTCTGCTTGGTCATAGTGAAGGAGGACTGCTTGCCCCCGCTGTTCATGCCCGTACACCCGTACACGGTATGATTCTGCTAGCCTCGCCTGCTGAACCGCTTGCCGATACAGCGGCCTGGCAACGGGAACAGATGAAAGACGACATGCGTAGCCAGAAGGGATTCGGCGGCTGGCTCCTTCGCGTATTGAACGTACCAGGGAAGCTCGATAAGATGAATGACGACCTGATTGCACGAATCAACAATACAACCGATGCCGTTATCCGGTACAAAGGAAAAAAAATAAACGCCAAATGGAATCGGGAACATGTGCAATACGATGTGCGCCCCTATCTTGCGGAAGTTGACTGCCCGGTGCTGGCGATTACCGGGACAAAAGATGTTCAGGTACATCCAGAACATGTACATGAGATCGGTCGCTTAACGACAGGTACGTGTGAAGCTCATCTCATTCCAGATATGACTCATATTCTTCGTCGAACGAAAGTCGGACCTGGTATCGGGGAAATTTTAAAAGATTACAAGAAACAGATCGTACACCCCATTGATGCTGATGTGCAGCGATTGATCGCCGACTGGTTGCACCGTATTTTCCCTCTCACCTGAACAGTATCTCCCTGATCTGGTACCTGTTAGTATAACAGGTACTCTTTTTTACAAAAAAAAGAGAATCGCAAAGGACTCTCCCGTAAGCTTCTCTATGAAATATGACCTGATATATAAATCGCCAGCGCCAATAAGATTAGATGAAAAATTTGATCCGCTATAATGCCAAGCCATCCCGCTGCCGGACCTTCTGTCATCTGCACACGCCGGACCCAAAACGCCACAAACGTCCGCCGATCTAGAAAAATGTGTCCGATATAAATCAAGGTAAGTCCCCAGATCGAAAGCCCACCTGATAGCCATCCGAACAAAGCAATAATCGATGTATACACCGTAACATGTGTTATGAGTGGCGGCCATTTCTTTGCCTTATTGTCTGCCATCCAGCTTGTCTGAAATAAAAAGTCGGCAATAAGATGCCCAAGCAAAAGCATATCGAATTGGCTCATATTCTCCCTCCCTTCATTGTGCAGGCGGACAGGCCCCTATTTCTATCTGTCCGCCTCCTGTGATATGGCCACTATTTTCGTAAAATCACAACCTCATTTTTCTCATCCCACTGCACAGATGCCCCATTCATTTCTGCTATGTAGCGCACCGGGATGAAAACACGGCCCTGGTGAAGAAAGGCAGCGGTATCCATTGTCTGTACAACAGTATCTCCCTCATATATATTGCGATCCTGTACTTTCAGATAAAACGTATGCGGCTTATCCGGCTGATCATCATTCGGGACATGAATGGTTACACGCTGTGTGCTAGCATCCCATTCAATGGTGCGGCCCAACGCATCTGCAATCGCGCGAACCGGAACGAATACCCGATTATCTTTGCGCAGCGGAGCTGTTGGGAACGTAATTTCAGTATCGTTCAAGTACAGTTGAATGTATGACTTTTTGGAATAACTTGCTGGTAGCTCCGGCGTAATTTTCCGGATCATATGATTCCGGCTGTCTGCTACAAGAAGTGTTCCACCTGCCCCTGCCCATACATCAGCGGGACCATCAAAACGGGCGTTCTGTTCGATACCATTCCAGATGCCGTACTCTTCCACTCCGGCAATTGTGCGTACCTGGTGCGTGTCAAGCGCTAGCGCACGAATGCGCTGATTATTCGTATCGGCAATATACAGCGTCTTTCCATCCGGGCTAATCGATAAGCCTGTTGGAGAGGCAAAGCGGGCTTCCTGGCCGCTACCGTCCGCAAAGTCTCCTGCAAGTACAGTCGACTCTTCTACTTTTTCATTGCCGCCACCGGCTAGCGTCCGAACGGTACCATCTGGCGTAATCTGGCGAATGCGCTGATTGCCCGTATCCGCTACATATACCACTCCTTTGTGATCCACCGCGATGCCGTCCGGTTCATTAAATAATGCCTCTTCTCCCCGGCCATCTCGGAATGCACCGTCCATCTGCCCACCTGCCAGTGTGCGAACCGTGCCATCTGATGCAATCTTACGAATCCTGTGATTCAATGTATCGGCCACATACACCACTCCATCCGGTCCAACCGCCACATCGCCCGGCTCGTTGAACTGTGCGGCTTTGCTCGTGCCGTCCTGATACCCGCTCTTCCCGGAGCCAGCCAGTGTAGATACCGTGCCATCGGGTGTAATTTTGCGAATCGCATGATTCATCCGATCGGCCACGTACAGATTTCCCACTGCATCCAGTGCGATGCCCTGCGGAAGATTGAAGCGAGCACTCGTACCGATTCCATCCTTTAAATCCCCTGTACACGAGCAGCTCTTGTCCTTCTCGCCCACTCCACCTGCCAGCGTCTGAATCGTTCCGTCTTCTGTAATTTTACGAATCTGATTATTTTCACTATCGGCGACAAAAATCTCTCCCGCCGCATTTTGTACCACGCTATACGGGAAGCGGAACTGTACCTGGGCTGCTGAACCGTTTTTTTGACCGAATTGTTTACTACCCGCTACTGTCGTAATACGGGACAGGGGAAGATCAGTTGCCGCTGCCTGGACTGGGAAACAAGCGCTCCACGCCAATCCTACCACGAGTAGAGCGCTACTAATTTTTTTATACCATGTTCGAGATTTCATACTGTCGCTCTCCTCCTTTCTTACTGCACCGACAACGTTACAATAGTTTGTGCCGGGAGTTGTACTGGAATTACGTTTCCGTTGCTGTCATACAATGCAAGAGCCAGAAGCTCCACATTTATCGGGCTCTTAATCGGGCTCTTAATCGGGAATGATATTTCTGCCAAAGTCTGGGTTTCGTTTATTTGAGCAGTATCTGTACCTGGAAGAAGCTGCACAAATATAAACTCGTTTTTTCCACCAGCAACCGGATAAGATTGTTGGTTTTGCAATGGAGAAGACATTCCTTTCCACGTTCCTGGCGTACCAATTGGCGTATTCGACACGTCACCTGGCGCGTATAGGGCGTGCAACTCAATTCCCGCGACATTTGCCATATTCACTCCATCAAGAATGATTTTGGCTGTATTAGTTGGTGCTGTAGCAGGTACGACTCGTACTTTGACAATTGGAGTCACAGAAGGCTGGTTGCCGCCACCTGAACCGCCCGAGCTACCACCTGAACTACCCGTATTTCCAGTTGAAGGGAGTCCTTTTTTCAAAGTATCAGCCATTTGCTGCATTTCAGTAGTTAATTTGGACTTCCGCTCGCCCATATCCTGCACCATCTGATCAATGATTTCAGGCGAAGCTTTCGAAATGATGCTTCCCGGATCAATGGGACGCTGGTTATCTGCCGGATTCTGCTGCTGGGAGGTAATCGTTGTTTGCTGCCCTGACCGAACAAGGATCGTTTGCTGTCCTGTTTGCTGACCCGTCTGCTGTGTAGAACGAGTAGTCACCGCTACGACCCCGTCCTCAACCGTCATATATGTCTCACCTGTGCAAGAATCAACTGTAACAAGAAACAACGTTCCGCGCACCCCCATTATGGCTGTTGGGGTTTCAATATCAAATCGATCATTCGCATTCGCTAAGCTCTCCACCTTATTCCATACTTGCCCAGACCAGACCTTCCCCTTTGTTTTTCCTCCTGCCATCTGGGCGATCATCAAGCGTGTGCCGCTCCCAAGTGTCGATTGTGTTCCTTGGCTGTATACCACTTTGGCAGACGAGTTCTTGCCGGTAATAATGGTATCTCCCTGTGAAAGGGCCATGCTGTTAAATGCTTTTACGACTTTTTTACTGCCGCTTTTTTGCACCTTTACATCGCCTTTAACCGATGCAAGCTTTGCGGTACGTGCCGCTGCCATGACTGTTGTATCTGCTATGCCGATACTGCTTACTACAAATAGAGCCAGTATAAGCAGCGTACCGATTTTTCGTAGTGTGGACATAACTATGCCTCCTTTTGCTTATCTTCCAGCTTCTCCCCGATTACTTCATACACCATAACCGAATGCTCTTTACCTTTTACTTTCATTTCACCCATCTCTTCAATGATAAAATACGACTCTACACGCGCTTTTGTATTTTCACTAATCAGAATCTTACCCGGCTTAGCGTTCGATTCAAGGCGTGCAGCCAGGTTAACGGTGTCGCCAATCGCTGTATAGTCAAGTCGGCTTTTGGAGCCGATGTTGCCGATAACTGCATCTCCAGAGTTAATCCCAATCCCGAACTGTACCGTATGTCCGATCTGCTGGCGCAATCGCTCAGTCAGCTCGGCTGACCCTTTACGCATTTCAAGAGCGGCCCGTATCGCAAGCTCTGCGTGATTGTCCGTCTGAATCGGTGCCCCGAAGATTCCCATCACGCCATCCCCGATGAATTTATCAAGTGTGCCATTAAATTTGAAAATCGCCCGTGTACACAAATCCAGGTATTCATTGAGCACCTCAACGACCTGCTCCGGCTCAAGCTTCTCCGACAGTGGCGTAAATCCACGAATGTCGACAAAAATAAGCGTGACATCACGGCGCACACCGCCGAGCTGTACTTCTTCCTTCTTGCTGAGAATATCGTCGACAATCGACTTGGATACGTAGCGGACGAATAACGATGTCACACGGTTGCGCTGCTGACGCTCCGTCAAATACTGATCGACTACGGAATATACATAAGCCGCAATAATCGCAAGCAGGACGTATACATATGGAAGCAAAATTCCATAGCTAAAAGTTATAATAAGCGCGAGCGTATACAATACGAACAGACCAATGAACACAAACAGACCGCGTATTCCCTTGAAACGATTGGTCAGCGCATACGTACCAAACGCCATACAAGCGATCAATATCCACCCGACTGTTTTGGACAACGGGCTATATAACTTGTTATCCAGCAAGCTTTGGATGAAGTTCGCATGAATCTCGACCCCATACATCGATAGACTCTTACTCATTGGCGTGAAATATTGATCCTGCATGCCAGTCGCATACGGACCGATTAATACAACTGCATTCTTAAAGGTTTCAGGTGGCACGGTTCCACTTATCACGTCTTCATATGAGAGCACATCAAAACCAGTTTCTGAACCTGGTCGCTGTGCAAACGAAAAATACACTTCCTGGCGATCATTCACCGGAATCTTCTCACTTCCTCGATACCAGGTCCCGTCTTTCTCCTGCCTGATTTTCTCTTTTTCTGGGAGAAGATAATTGGCCAGACGAACTCCGACAGACGGAATCATGCCCAGTTCTTTATGAGGCAAACTAAGGATTCCGGTCCGTATCTTATTGTCCCGGTCAGGAAGCACATTAACATGGGCGAGCTGTTCCGGTCGCACTGGAAAAAATGGCATGTTTACCCGATCATACTCTAGTTTTCCCTTCCCGGACTGTACACGTGGAAACTCATAATTCGTTGAGAACACCACATTCGGATACTTGGCTGCCACTTCAGCAATTGCCGCATTATCATCTTGATCATGGCTCGGCTCTGATAGAATGGCATCCAGCCAGACCGCCTTCGCTCCACCTTCCGCTACCTTACGCATAATCTCGGCATGATACGCACGCGGCCATGGCCATTTTCCGAGTGCAGTCAAACTTTTCTCATCGATTCCGATCATAATAATTCGATTGTCAACCTCACGCTCACTTTGTACAACCCGGTCTGTCAGATTATTCTCCACAACATAGAAGGTCGAGAGCTGATACGCATAGCCCGCCAGAAGAGTGATAACGCTACCTACGAGAAGCAATTTCACCCAGAAATATGAGAATAAGCGCTTAACTGATTCCATAGCTCCTCCTTTTTCCTTATTTTTTTACAAGCTTGGATGCATCCATATAGATATAATGATTTTCAAATGTAATGATTTCATTGCGATGCAAGTATGTAAGCACACCGTTTACTACCTGTTGCGAGATACCGACCAATTTTCCAATTTCATGAAGTCCGATTTTTATGTCAATTCTGATCATATTATTCTCGCGGATTCCATGTTTCATGGCGAGATCAGCCAATACTTTAAGTACACGTGTTTCTACATCAAGGAATACCATATCTGTAATTTCTTTGTTTGCTTTGCGGATTCGTGAGGAAAGCTGTTTAAGGATTTGTCGGGTAAATGAAAAGTTGCCTTCGAGGAAGCGGAAGAAATCGTTGTGAGAGATGGAGAGCAGTACAGAGGGTTCGAGAATTTGTACCGAAGCGGAGCGGTTCTCCCCATCAAGCAAGGCCAGCTCACCGAAGCTATCGCCTGCTCTGAAAATCGTAATGATCTTTTCCTGCCCGTCTTTTTCAGTATAGATCTTAGCTGAACCTGATGCGATAATGTAGAATGTCTTGCCGTTATCACCTTCACGAAACAAGATAAATCCTGGCTGGAATTTTTGAGAGAAGACTATTTTTTCTAGTTCTTGTAACTGCTCATCTGTCAGATGTTCGAATAGTGGAACTGATCGTAGTTTATCTTTTACTTTGAATATTCCAAGTATATCAGTTTTTTTATCCATATCTTACCCCCTTTACTACAATTATGATTCCTTCAAACTAAAGAAATTCTATCAAGAGACAAAACGTTTTACAAGAAATAAAAGCCAGTATGTGATGCCTACCTGACATAAATCAGTACTATCTTCCTACTACATCGTTTATTTTTATCTGGAATCGTGTTCTTCGTTTACATGATCTAGCTTCTCCTGTACTATGAAGGCTAGAAGCCGTTGATTACGGCGTAATTTTTCTTCTATATAAGTTGAATTAAATAATTTACATTTTTGTGCACAAGCGATTCACAATCCGACATAAATCTTGATTTATGTGCTGAATAAATGCCTGTACATTGGTACGAATCTCTTTTACAGATTCATAAAACACATTTTCGATGATTGATTTTTTCAGCCATTTCCACAAGCCTTCGATAAGGTTAAGGTTTGGACTATACGGAGGCAAAAAGACAAGGGAGAGACGCTCCGCCTGTTCTTGTAAAAAGGGCTGAATCAATTTTGCATGATGAATACGTGCATTATCCAGAACCATGACAATTTTCCCTGTGGGATACTGTTCAAGTACAAGTTCTAAAAAGGAAAGAAATGTTTGGGCGTCGTACTGTTCACGTTCGATACAGAATACGTTTCCTGTTTCATAGTTCAAGGCTCCAATTAGCTTTACACCCTGATGCTTTCCATACGTTGGAATAAGGCGTTGCTTCCCCCGAAGAAACCAGGTAGAACTAACAGCCTGATAATCCCGGATCATCGCTTCATCTTGGAAAAGAACGTGGTCAATTTCTCCATTCAGAAGTTTTTTTTATCCCCGTAAAGGTTTCACGAAAAGCTTCCTGTTTTTCAGGATCGGCTTTGGCAAGGGTATAAGAAGCTTTTGTATAGCTAAAACCGAGACGTTTCAAAAGTATGGTTACTCCTTTTAGTGTGTAAGAAACTCCATACTCTCGTTCGATCCATTTCCCAATTAGACCTGCGGTCCAGTTATACTCGACAGGGACATCAACATCAATCGGACGTTTCGTTGCGACTACCTCAGCCACCTGTTGTTCTTGTTCTTCCGTTAAACGTTTCGGTGCGCCAGGAGAATGTCTGAGTTCCAGACCAACCAGCCCGTTTTTTCGATACAGTTTCAAATACGTGCAGATGGTTTGAGGTGTACGCCCAAGAAGCTGTGCAATATCTTTATTTTTCTTTCCACAAAGATGAAGATACACGGTTTGATAGCGTTCGAACATCCGCTTATCCTTCGTGGTGTTCATCGCTTTCCTTGCTTCTTGTATGTCAATCTGCTTCTCATTCATCTTTTTTTCGCCTCTCCATCGTGAAAATCTTGATAGAGGTTTATTTCCACACAAAACATAAAAAACCTTTAATTCAACTTATATATATTGACATATCATAAAAATAGTCTGTTTCCGCTCTTTCTTCTCCTCCCTCTGCTATCACCTAATTTTTGAATGGCAGCAGGAATCTCGGTGGCTCGTAGAGAAAGTAATCTTGCACGTTGAAACACGCTCCTAGCCCATCCGTCCCTGCTCCTGCTACATAAAAAGTTCCATCAAAAAGTATCCAGATTTGCGCATCAATAAGACATCTTCCGCCTCTTTGTACCATCCAGTCTGAATCACATAATCTACTATCCGTAGGAGATCACCCTGCCTTTTACTTTCTCTCCCTAAAAAACAAGTATGTACTACCGATTAATTATAATATTAAAACAATTATAGCACTATACGGATACAGAAAAAGAAGATACATTTGCATCAGCCTTTTTCTGATTCGTACTCTATTATAGAAAGGACTAGTAAGAATGAAAAATCAAAAAAAGAAGGCGACTGCCCGAGCAATGGCGGCTGTAGCTCTGCTGACTTCACTCTTCACCGTTACACCTATAGGAACGCACCAGGTACAGGCCGCTACGGATACCACTCCTCCCCATCTCGAAAGCATTCTATCAAGCGGTGATACGATCACATTAACGTATGATGAAGAATTAACGCTCCCTGATGACCCGGAATCAAACCCGGAACCAAACCCTGACTCACCTCCGGGCCCACACCCAGGCTTTCCCCTCCCGCTTCTACCAACTTATACGGTACATACCTCTAGTGGGGATACTACGATAGACACCAGCAGGCCGCCTGAAGGAAATACAATCACTCTTACGCCTGATCCTCCCATCAACAATCCAGCTACTATTCAATATAGTGGTTATATACGTGTAAGCGATCTCGCTGGTAATCTTGATACTTCTTTGGATACACCAAAAGAAATAATCGATAATTCTCACGATACAACGCCTCCACAACTTGTTCGCTCCATTATAAGCACAGACGATATTAAACTGTTCTATAACGAACCTTTGAATCCTGATGAAATTGATCCAGCTGATTACAAAATAACAGTAAACGGAGAACCACAAGCCGTAGGTTACGCTGAGATTCGTGGCGGCATGGTTAGATTGATACCAAATAGAGGAGCTATAGCGTTTGGAGACAAGGTAGATTTGACGTACGAAGCAGCAAAGACGACTAGTCCTTTGCAGGATAAAAGCGGCAATAAGGCGGAGAATATTGGAATTTCTGCACAGGCTACTGATTTGACCCCCCCTGAATTAGATCGAGAGGGCATCTTCGTGTGGAAAAATGAATTAAGGTTCGGATTAACAGAACCGATTCGACTTCACTCCCCTGGAGATACCCTTGCCGATGCCTTTACTCTTCGTGTAGGTTCACGAACTATTAACGTTACAGGCTGCAGCATCTCAGCGTCAAATAGGCTGCTTACCCTGGTGTTAGATGATTCTGTAGAATATGGAGAGTCTGGTATTTACCTGAATTATATTGGTGGAAACAGAATTGAAGACCTGGCCAGAAATCCTTTAGCTCCATTTTCAAATCTTCGTGTAACCAATCAATCTTCCGCCCGCTCACTCTTATCCATTGCAATAAAGGATTCTTCTCCTTTAATTCTTCCAGTTGGCGGGAAATATCTTTTAACCGTACAGGCGTTCTATAGTAAAGGAGATCCGCGAGACAAAATTGCATCACTTGCCTCTTATACATGGGATAACCCGAATTGCGCCACCGCAGATACAGGCTGGGTTACAGCTACTGCAGAAGGCACGACCACCATTACGGCATCTTACCAGGGGAAAACAGCATCGATTCCTGTTACAGTCATATCCGAAGCCGACTATAAAAAGGGCCTCCGAGACCGACTGGATCCTACTCATACCGGGATTACGCTCGGTACTATCATCAAATTCCTGCGAGCAAATCCCTTAGAAGACTTCAACATGGATGGTGCAATCAATAATGACGACGTTACGTATCTCATGCAATTAGTCTCCCCGAAGAAAACGACCTAATCGTACAATACAAAAAAGGAAGCTGACCTATACCAGCTTCCTTTTTCTATCTCTATCGAATCAACCCAATCCACTGCCAGAACGGGATCGACACGACCACCGCTAGCACCGCGAACAAAGCATAACATATCGCCACCTTTTGCCCCTGCCTATGACTAAACGCCCGCTCCTCCGTACTATAATACGCAAGCAGATAAGAAGGCGACTGATATGTAAAAAAGAAAGGATCAGACGTCAATAGAATGACAAACAAAAGCAGCCACGGATGAATTCCTACTTGCTCACACAACGGAGCAAGCGAGATCACAAGCAGAATAACCGCCGGATCATCCCGAACAATAAACGTCACAAGAAACACCGTCACCGCAACCGCTGGAATAAACAAATATGGCGAACCTGTAAATGGTTCCAGGAAATGTGCAAACAAGCTGGTTAACCACTTCACCACTCCAAGCTCAGAAGCCACGGTCGCAAACGCAAGGGCTACCCCATTAAACAGCATGAACGGCCAGTCAATCCCGCTTTTCAACGTACGGCTGTCCAGCACCCCTGTTATCACAAGAACAGAAAAACCAGTTAGCATGATCCAGACACTTTCGATGTGATGCCACGATTCCAGCATCAGCATCCCAATCGTCCCCGTCATCGTCCAAAGTGTAATTTTCTCTTCCTTCGTCAGACTGCCAAGAATGGTGAGCTGCTCATCTAGCATCGCTGCCGACATCGCTTTCCCTTCTGATCCTGGTCGGAATAAAAAAAGATTCGCCACAAACATCCCGACCGTAAACACGAGAAACGCCGGAAGCGCATACCAGAACCATTGCCCCCACGATACCGAAAGATTTGGAATTAGCCCCATCGCCAGTACATTCAAGCTTGATGCCGTCAGGAAAAAGGGCGATAAATACCCATACGACACCATAGCTGTCAATCCGAGCCCAGCCGACCCCCTCGAACGATTGGCAAAGCCCATCGCCTCACTAATACTTAAGGCAATCGGACTTGCGAGCACAACTTTCGCAGAAGAAGACGGAAGAAGTGGATTAAATACAATCCCACTTATCATCAGACCCATCATCTGGCCCCGATAGCTTTTCGGAAACAGCTTCAGCATATGCAGAGATAATCGGTACAGGAGACCTGAGTGAGAGATCGCAGCGCCAAGCGCTAGAATGCCCATCATATACAGCCAAACAGGGTTACTAAAACCTGATAATACGGTATCCATCTTTACCAGCCCGGTAAGCGACCATGACATGGCTAGCAGAAGCGCCACAATATAGTCTGGAATCACATCTACAATCCAGAACGCCATCGCGGTCAGAGACAGGCCAACGAACAGCATGCCTTTATGTGACAACCCCGAAAACGGCTCTGCCTGACTGAAATACCCGAGACATAAACAGCTGAACAAGATGGTAAAAAGAATGCTGAGACCACTTTTATTAAACAGCTGGCCTGCTTTCTCCGCTCGTGCAAGACGCCACATATTCTCAAAATTAAGCTTAGATAATGCATACTCCCGATCTTGCCCTTCCCCTTGATCTGCCTTCTGTCGACGCGAAGAAGACTCGGTCAATTCGGAAGCAAGACTGTATGCCATATTGAGGTACTCCAATGCTTTTTGCGGATAACCGAGCTTTTTGCTGAATGCAGCTGCGTATTCATACAGCTGAGCCGCCTGTTGATCAGAAAAATACAGTTGGATATTCGAAAGCGCATCTTCTACGAGTGAAAATCCAGCAGCTAGATTTCTATGAAGCTGCGCTTCTAGCAGTAAAAAAAGAATCGCTTCATGACGGAACAGTATGTCTTTTGGGCACGCTACAAGCAACACACCCACCTGTTCTTTCTCCTCCAGGCTGATCGAATCACAATCAAGCTGTTTCTCAACAACACCGCACGCCTTCTCCCATTCTGTACTCTGAATGTATGTCTGCACCGCATACGGAAGCTGCTGATGGGCAAGAAAGTAGTGAACTGCCTTATCCAACACCGCTTCTTTCTGGCTACTTCCAAAACGTGAAGCGTACATATCCCTAAGAACCAGCTGGATAGCCGGATCGACATAAAACCATTCGACTCCCGCTTCATACTCATGGACAATCAGATCTTGATAGACAGGTTTATACTCATAAATTTGCTGAATGGCTGAATCATGCTTGAAATAGTGGGTAAGAAGTGAAGGGGTAGCCCCTGGCAATAAGGAGAGAGTCAGAACCGTATCTTGCAAAAGCTCTGGTAAAGTAGAAAGTGCTTCAAGTACCTGTTTCACCTGTGAGTCTTTGGAGCGCTGCAGACTGCTGTTCGTCTGCGCCAGTCGCTGGCATAAGAGCCGGGAGAGGTAGGTGGAAATCGTATTATTTTCCAACATTAACTGATGAAAGGTGTCTGTCCCCATCTTGAAGAGGACCGTTGAACTTGCGGCAATCCCTGATGCGGAACGGGGGTTTCCTGTTAACAGCGACATTTCGCCAAATACTTCCCCCTCCTTCAAAATCGTAAGCAGATGCCGTTCCCCTTCTTCTGTACTGGCGAACAACTCTACTTCTCCGCTATTAATGATATACATCGCATCTCCGGCATCCCCTGTGTTGAAAATAACGGTACCCGGTTCTATCGTTATTTTCTCCATACTTCCGAACAGCCGGGCTTGCTCGACAGTAGAAAGACCTTCGAACATCTCTACATTTTGTAGTAACATCGCTCTTTATATCTCACCTCGTACTTTTTTCTATGATAGCTGTACTATATCATGAATCGGATTACTAGAATATTGATAGAGAGGATAAACTTTCACGGAATGGAGAGAAGCGAAATGCTGAAAAAAATAGGGATATTTCTCATCTTTTTTCTTGTACTGTTGTCAAGCTCCATATCAGCCGCTCCGGCCAAGGAAACGAAGCAAGCTGCTTTTATTAAAAAAGTGTACACCAGTCAAGGGAAAACATATATAACCGTCGATTACGTTGACTTCCTACGTGGAGAAGCAGCTGCACGCGCAATGCGGGAAGCCGGGGAATGTGATGATCAAGATGGAGACTGTTATCCGCCAGATGATTATTACATTCGCAATGTAAATCCAAAACTACGCACATTTCCACTCAACAAAAACGTGCCGATTTATGTACAAAAACTGCATTTTACGTACGATGCTCCTGTTGATACGTATAAGAAATACACACCGGCTTCTTTTAAAGCATTGTCTACTTCCTCTAAGAACTATATCGTTACAGACGTGCCATACTGGCTCACATTAAAAGGAGATACCATTACAAAAATCGAGGAACAATTTATCCCTTAATATAATAAAGAAGCTACGAAAACACCGCCTTTATATCGGGCGGTGTTTATCGTTTCGGGAGTTTGATATGAAACGTGGTTCCCTCCCCTTTTTGCGAGTCGATTTCGATTTGTCCCTGATGATTTTCGATGATACGGCAGCAAATCGACAGACCAAGCCCAAGTCCACTTTCTTTTGTGGTAAAAAACGGCTGTAACACCTGTTGCTGTTCGTCTTCTGTCATGCCAATCCCTTTGTCCTGCACACGAATCGATACAAATCCAGCTTCTTCTGACAGCACGACAACAATCTGCCCGCCATTCGGCATTGCCTCTATCGCATTTTGCAACAAATTCATCACGACTTGCTTCATCTGCATTTCATTAAATTCCATAACAACTGGGATGTCCGGAGCCTTATATACGATCTCCACATTGCACAACAATGCCTGACTCTGCATGAAAATAACCATTTCATCGAGCACTTTTTTGATATCATCTTTCTTACTCACCGCTTGTGCCTCTGGCTTGGCTACTCCAACAAAATCAGTAACGAGCTTATTAATGCGTGCAAGCTCGCTGCGAATAATTCCAAAATAAAGTACATCTTTGTGACTAACTGTCTCTTTCTCTTGAAGCAGCTGGATAAACCCAGAAATCGATGTGAGCGGATTGCGAATTTCATGTGCGAACCCGGCTGCCAGCTTTCCAACCGCTGAAAATTTCTCAGAGGCCATGATTTGCTTCTCAAGAATTTGATTCAGCATGAACAGCTTCTGATTTTGTTTGCGAAGCAGCAATTCACGTCCGACTGATTCCACAACAGCAAGCAAAATCCCAAGATACATATCCGTCGCATTTTCAAGCGTTGTCAAAATGGACAGTGTTCCGGTAAGACCATCTCTTCCCTCATAACAGAAAGGAACGGAATAACAAGCAGACTCAGCAAGATATGTATGATAATGCTCATTTCCAAGAATTTTTATCGGCTTGTTATGTTCGAGCGCAAGGGACACCGTATTAATTCCCATCTCCTGTTCCCGATATACAGCTCCTGGCACTATACCTATATGTTGAACCGATTGCAGAATTCCTTCATCCCCGTACATGTCTAGAATGGCCGACTGCGAGTCTGTCACACAAAGCACAACGGGATGCTTCCCAAAGAACAGGAGTTTATTTGCAAAGAAATTCGTCATTTCCAATATTTCATTGTACCACTCTTTTCGCTCTGCAAGATCTTTAGCCGCAAGCAGATTTGGTACAGGTATTATATCCGGATCAAGCCCTTTCCGCACACAGCGCTCCCGGCAGGCTTCGATATAAGATGAATCAATAGCTAACATACCCAACCCTCATATTATGTAAATTTGCAAAAAGCCAATCTTCTTTCCATTATAACGATCATTTCATGGCAAGGACATGTCATTTTTTCACTATATGTATGGTATGATACTGAAGATAGAAGAGAGAAAAGGAGGAATTTATATGACGACTTTTGAAAATGTACGTATAGCAAAAGAAGCAAACATTTATTTTGATGGGAAAGTTACAAGCCGGAACGTTCTATTTGCAGACGGCACAAAAAAAACGCTGGGCATTATGATGCCGGGAGAGTATGAATTCTCTACTTCACTCAAAGAAGAAATGGACATTACAGCAGGCAAGCTTGAATATAAACTGAATGGGCAGGACTGGCAAACGATTGACGGAAGCGGCGTATTTTATGTACCTGCTAATGAAAGTTTTCAACTGAAAGTACATACTGTTGTCGATTACTGCTGCTCCTATTTAGCAGAGTAGGTCAAAAAAGAGGAAGCCTATGTTCATCGGCTCCCTCTTTCTCTTTATTCGACCGCCCAGTTTCCGTTACGGAAAATCGCTTCTCGCTTCCCATCAGCTGTCACACCATCAATATTGAGCGCAGCTGAACCGATCATGAAGTCGACATGCACAAGACTTTTGTTCGCGCCAAGCTCCTTCAACTCGTCTTCCGACAGCTTCGCCCCGTTCCGTACATTGGTTGGATAGGCGCTTCCAATTGCCAGGTGGCAAGACGCATTTTCGTCAAACAGCGTGTTATAAAAAATCAGATTCGAATTCGAAATCGGCGAGTCATGCGGTACAAGCGCGACTTCCCCGAGCTTAAGGGCCCCTTCATCTGTCTCCAGCAGGTGCTTCAGTGTTTCATACCCTGTTTCGGCTGTATACGCGACTACCTTTCCTTTTTCGAATGTAAGCGTGAAGTTATCAATGACATTGCCCGCATAATTCAGTGGCTTCGTACTGTGGACGGTGCCATTCACTCCATCTTTATGTGGCATCGTAAATACTTCCTCAGTCGGCATATTCGGATTAAATCGTACCCCCTCCTGACTCACAGCCCCTCCGCCGACCCAGATATGATTTTCAACTAGATCAATCGTCAGGTTCGTGCCCGGTGCTTCATAGACCAGCTGCTTATACCGTTTGTCGTTCAAATACGTGACCCATTTCTCCAGACTGGCATTATGCTTACTCCACGTCTCGATCGGATTGTCCGTATGCACGCGCGTTACCTGGAATATCACATCCCACAACTTTGCCATCGCCTGTTCCGTGTCCACATCCGGGAATACTTTCGTCGCCCATGCTTCTGTTGGAATGGAGATCAGGCACCAGCAAGCCTTATCCGCCATCAGGTAGCTCCGGTATTTCTCAAGCGCCATCGCACTCGCTTTATTCGCAGCCGAGATACGGGCCGGGTCAATTCCTTTGAGCAGTTCTGGATTCGGGGCATAAATGGTGAGAAACGCTGCACCACCTTCGGCCATCTCTTCAAGCCCTTTGGCTTTCCACATTGGAAACTCGGTAAAAGCTTCGTCCGGAGCTTTTTCATACTTGATGCGGGTCAGGTTCTCATCATTCCATTCGACATGAACATTCTTGGCCCCCGCTTCGTATGCTTTTAACGCAATCTGGCGGACGAATTCAGCCGCAGATAATGGAGCATTAATGACGAGCGTCTGTCCTGTTTGTACCGAAACTCCGGTATGAACAGCGAGTGCCGCATATTTTTCCAGGCTTTGTTTTAATGCATTCATGTTTTTTCCTCCCATGCAATCATTTCGTCGTTATGTCAGACTGCAATCATCTTTTTATAATCTCCACATACTAGAAGTATTCAATTCAGCATCTCCTGATTATCGAACAGAAGCGCCTTAATACAATTGGAATTATATGATAAAACCATGATACAAGAAAGCACTATATCATTCTAATCACGAAAGGAACGATTCCTGTGCCTGTTTACTTCCGAACCCGTCTTCCTCGTATTGTCGCACCCGCTCTATCGCTTACTCTCCTCTCTACTCCGCTAGCTGCTTCGGCTGCACCTGCTACTCCTTCTATAGCGTCTCACTCAACCTGGAATCTTACCATCATGCATACAAATGATACACATGCTCATCTTGACAATGCGGCACAGCGTGCTTCGCTCATCAAGCAAATTCGAAGTGAAGCGAAGAACACCTTATTGCTGGATGCTGGGGACGTATTTTCGGGGGACTTGTACTTTACCGAGTGGAAAGGGCAAGCGGATGTGCAGTTGATGAATTTTGTCGGCTATGACGCAATGGCGCTCGGTAACCACGAATTTGACAAAGGCCCTGCCACACTTGCTGCCTTCATCCAAAATGCGCAATTCCCTGTCGTAAATGCCAACTATGATTTCACCAAAGATGCATCCTTAAAAGGATGGGTACAGCAGCCGATTACAATCCCAGACACAACCCACAAAACAAAGCCCGGTATTTATCCATATGTTAGTAAGCAAATAGATGGCCAGCTCGTAGCCATCATCGGTGTCACAACAGAGGATACAGCTAAATCATCAAGTCCGGGCAAAGACATTGTGATACATGACGCCTTCCCGGCAGTCGAAAAAACAATCGCTGACATTAACAAGCAAGGCATTAATAAAATCATTGTCATAAGCCATCTTGGCTACCCGCGCGATAAGGAAATGGCACGGCAAGTAGAGGGCATCGATGTGATTGTTGGCGGACATACCCATACGAAGATCGACAAGCCGGAAATCGTAGCGGATGACGCTACACCGACGCTTGTTGTGCAGGCGAATGAATATGGCAAGTATATCGGTCGGGCAGATCTTACATTCGACGAGAACGGAGTAATTCAGACAAACAACGTGCAGGTAAAGCTTTATCCGGTTGAAAAAACCACACCGGAACATCCCAAAGTGAAGCCACTACTTGATACATACAAGGCACAGTTAAGCTCAGATTAAACAGCAAGTAATCGGAAAAACAACCGTCGCACTTGATGGCGACCGTACCCATGTCCGGACGCAGGAGACGAATCTTGGAAATCTCATTGCCGATACGATGCTCGCCAAAGCTGCCGAACTTAAAGGAGCTACGCTGGCCATTATGAATGGCGGTGGCATCCGCGCTTCCATCGAAGAGGGGCCGATTACACTCGGTCAGATCAAAACGGTTCTGCCATTTGATAACAGCCTGACGATTCTTGATGTGACAGGCGAGCAAATTATTCAGGCGCTTGAAAATGGCATAAGCAAGGCAGAAGCTCAGGAAGGAGCATTTCCACAAATCGCTGGCATGCGTTTTGTGTGGAATAAAGCGGCCAAACCAGGCAATCGAATCGTTCGAGTAGAAACGAAAAATCAGGATGGTAGCTATACAGTGCTTGACCCAGCGAAAACATATCGAATGGCAACGGTTAAGTTCCTGTCTGATGGTGGAGACGGATATACAATGTTTACCGAAGCAAAGAATAAAGAAGATCTTTATATTGCGGACTACGATGCTTTCGTGGACTATGTAAAAGCACATGGTGGCACTGTGATACCTAAAGTAGAAGGACGTATCCTAGAGCAGTCCGCAAAATAACGTGAAAACACCTGATGTTCGTACATCTCATACGAGCATCAGGTGTTTTTGTATCTTATACACGATAGATTCTCTCCACCGTTGGAATATCTGCTGGTGCCCACTCCAGCTTCGCAAGCTCATCCCGTCCGAGCCACTCCAGTTTTTCATGTTCCGCAGCAATCGGCACCACTTCGCTATTGATCATTCTCGCATAATACGTTAATAGCCGTACAATAACAGCCGGATATTCATGTGTCACATCAGCAATAAGCTCCCCTACTGTAATCTCGATCCCAAGCTCTTCCTTGATTTCTCGTCTTAGCGCATCTTGCGGACTTTCTCCCGCTTCAATCTTTCCACCAGGAAACTCCCACATTCCAGGCAATGACATTGCTTGCGAACGAAGCGCACACAAAATTTCATCGTTTTCGTTAACAAGCACAGCTCCGACTACGTCTACTTTTTTCATATGGTCCTCCAAAAGATGTACATCATTCTATTCATTACATTTTACTATATCCCTCTATAATACTTACACATAATTTTCTATTTTTTGGGTATCTTATGTGCAATACATTTACATCTCAGGAGGACATTATGGCCGAAAACCATTCAGCAAAAGCTAAGCTGCCACAGTTTCCAGAACCGTACTGGAGGGATGCAAAGGGTCTCCCTTCCTTTCCAAAACTCAACTACGATATAAAAGTAGAAACCGCAATCATCGGAGGAGGAATCTCCGGAATTACAACCGCCTACTTGCTGGCAAAAGAAGGAGTAAAAGTCGCACTCATCGACGCTGGTACACTCTTAAATGGAACAACGGGTCATACTACCGCAAAAATAACGGCGCAGCATGATCTTATTTATCACGAACTTATGCAGACTATCGGGAAAGAACAGGCTGCGCTTTATTATCAAGCAAATACGAATGCCCTTCACTTCATAAAAAATACCGTTGCGGAGCACAAAATCGAGTGTGATCTGACAGAAGAAGATGCATACATCTACACAAACTCCGAGGAATATGTAAGCAAATTACACGACGAATTTACATCGTATCAGGAAATAGGGATCGACAGTGAATACGTAGAATCAATTCCTCTCCCGCTGCAAACAAAAGCCGCTATCGTGATGAAAAAACAAGCTCAGTTTCATCCCGTTGCTTACTTATTTAGTCTGGTCCGCTTTATTACGGAAGCAGGCGGTGCCATATATGAAAACACGACAGCTGTAGATATTGAAGAAGGATCTCAGCCCAAAATCATCACAAGAGAAGGACATACAATTACTTGTGATAACGCAATCATATGTTCACACTTCCCTTTCTATGATGGAAGTGGTTTTTACTTCTCCCGGATGTATGCCGAAAGATCGTACGTACTCGGAATCAAAATAAAACAAGACTATCCTGGCGGTATGTATCTAAGCGCAGAAAATCCGAAACGTTCCCTGCGCTACACAATGATGAATGGAGAAAAACTTGTATTACTAGGTGGAGAAAGTCATAAAGCCGGGCAAGGAATCTGCACGTTCAAACATTATGAAGCACTCCAAGCTTTTGGTGCGGAAACCTTCGACATAAAAGAAATTCCCTATCGATGGTCAACTCAAGACTTGATCACCCTCGATAAAATCCCTTATATCGGGCGGCTTACTTCTAACAGTCCGAATATTTTTGTCGCAACAGGATACAGAAAATGGGGGATGACGAACGGAACTACTGCTGCACTACTTCTCAAAGATTTAATCGCGCAACGAGACAATCCTTATGCCGAACTTTATTCCCCATCCAGATTTAATGCTGATCCAAGCGTAAAAAACTTTATCGTCCAAAATGCTGATGTTGCCAAACATTTAATCATAGGAAAATTGGAAGTAGTCTTTACAAAAGCGGAGGACTTGTCTAACGATGAAGGAGCCGTCGTTACGGTGAATGGCAAACGAGCAGGGGCGTATAAGGACCGGAATGGAACACTGCACCTTGTTGATACGACCTGTACGCATATGGGATGTGAAGTCGAATGGAACGATGGAGAACGAACTTGGGACTGCCCCTGCCATGGTTCACGATTTTCTGTCGATGGTGATGTAATCGAAGGACCGGCTGAGCAACCTTTGAAAAAGGTAGAAGAAGAATAAGTTGACTGTACGGTTATTTGTTTATAGAACAAAAAAGGCTGGACAAACCCGTAGCCTGTCCAGCCTTTTTCTGCTTACTTTTTGCTATGTGGCTAATTTACATGCTTGCTGCTTCCATCCTGCGCCAACTCAAATCGAGCCTGTAGCTGCTCCAATTGTTGCTCCATTTCACTCACAGCTTTTTCATCCGTACTGCCACGTACTTGTTGAATCGCATGATGAGC